>JBGPGZ010000184.1:0-7845 GCA_041484175.1 Cyclobacteriaceae bacterium
CCCTTTTTAAGAATCAACTCGCCTCAAACCTCCATCGGCTTGAAGCGGGTCCGCTATCAATTTCCATCTATTCAAAGAACGTATTCAAACCGATCTCCCCGGCTTTCAAGTTTTGACCGCCGGTCTTGATTGGTCTAATTTAGCAGGCAGGCTTCTCCAACCTTGATCCCATCAAAGACCTTAAATCCGAATGATTTAAGCACATTCTTATAAAATGGGAGTGCAAAGGTATCCGCCTTGATGGGACAATGCAAGCCCCTGGGAGAAAATTTTAAGGCTTTTGGTGCCTGTAAATCGTCTGCGTGCGGTCAGGACCCGTAGAAATGAGCGTTATTGGTACGCTTAACTCTCTCTCCAGAAATGAGATATACTCCAATAGTTCAACAGGAATATTTTGCTCATTAATCCCTACCAGGGGCATGCTCCAGCCTTTCATTTCCGCATAAACGGGTGTTATTTTTTCGTTAACCAGTTCGTAGGGTAGAAATTCCGTCAAAGAACCGTCTTGGAGCTGATACTTCCTGCAGATTTTAATTACAGGGAAAATACTAAGCACATCTGCTTTCATCATCAGAAGCTGGGTAACCCCATTGATCATGATCGAATATTTCAGCGCAGGCAAATCGATCCAACCACATCGCCGAGGCCGGCCGGTTGTCGAGCCAAACTCATTTCCCTGTTTTCTCATTTTCTCTCCCTCTTCATCCAATAGCTCGGTGGGAAAAGGACCGCTCCCGACACGGGTGCTGTATGCTTTAAAAATTCCATAGACCTCTCCAATGTGCACGGGTGCAACCCCCAATCCCGTGCAAGCTCCAGCCGTAACCGTACTGGAACTGGTAACGAAAGGATAACTGCCAAAATCAATGTCCAGCAAAGAGCCCTGTGCACCTTCCGCTAAAATAGTAGAACCTTCTCTCAACTCCTGATTTAGAAAATATTCGCTATCAATGAGTTTGAATTGCTTTAGAAAATCCACCGCTTCTAAAAACGGGGACTCCAGTTCGGCCCAATTATAAGAGAAATCATGATTCCTGAGAATCTCAAAGTGTTGGTCCACGAGTTTCTTAAACTTCTCGTGGAAATTATCCGAAAGGATATCGCCCACGCGTAGCCCTTGTCGTCCGATCTTATCTTGATACGAGGGTCCAATTCCTTTTAGCGTCGACCCGATTTTATCCACGCCTTTCGCCTTTTCGTAGGCCTGATCCAGCAGTCGATGGGTGGGTATAATGAGGGTCGCCTTTTTTGAAATGTAAAGGTTGGCTTTCACATTCAGATTGTATTTCTGAAGTTTTTCAATTTCCGCTTTAAAAACAATCGGGTCGAGCACCACGCCATTGCCGATCACGTTCTTCGTTTTATCACGAAATATTCCTGAAGGGATCTGGTGGAGTACATGTTTGATTCCATCAAACTCGAGCGTGTGCCCCGCATTGGGTCCGCCCTGAAAGCGGGCGACTACATCGTATTGGGGGGCCAAAACATCGACAATCTTTCCTTTGCCTTCATCGCCCCACTGAAGGCCTAGCAAAACATCTACTTTGCTCATTGAAATTTTTTTCCTCTTGCCTCCGTCCACAGAAGACGCAGGGGAATTTCTATTTAGACTTAATTACCTCCTCTTCTGATTGAACTACCTGAAAAATGGCATTTAACTTGGTGATCACCAGCAATTTCTTTACGCTTTCGGACGGCTTCATCAGATAAACTTCACCCCCCTTATTTCTGAATTTCGTCAAAATGGTTATCAACACTCCGATGCCGCTACTGTTGATGTAGCGAAGCTCTGAAATATCAATGATGCAGGTAAGCACTTTATGGCTGACAGCATCATTGACCGCCCCTACCAATTGAATGCCGCTATCTTCCCCAATCAGGTCACCGGAAATCCGGAGGATCAACGCATTGGATCTTATTTCTTGTGCAAAGTTCATGATTTTCTATTTTCGCAATTTTTTTTGGTACACGCCGCGTACAAAATCAGGGAATGATGCATTACGTTAAACTGCATCAGTTCCTCGACTGTGTTTTGAATATTCTGAATCCGGGGATCACAAAACTCCACTACCGTATGGCATTCGGTGCAAATCAAATGGTCATGCTGTTTGTATCCAAATGACTTCTCGTATTGTGCAAGATTTTTACCAAATTGATGCTTGCTTACCAGGTCGCACTCGACCAACAGATCCAGCGTGTTATAGACGGTGGCCCGGCTCACACGATAGTTCTTGTTCTTCATATTGATGTAGAGCGACTCCACATCAAAATGTCCGCCCAATGAATAAATCTCCTCCAGGATCGCATAGCGTTCAGGCGTTTTCCGCAACTCTTTATTTTCCAGGTAAGCTGTGAAAATTTTTTTTACTTCTTCGTAAACCTTTGGATTTATCGTCATATCCCGAAAAGACCAGCAAAGATAATCAGGAATTCTTTAGTTTTCGGGTTTCGCGTTTAAGGTTTCGGGTCCGGGGTTCTAAGGGTTTCGGGTTCAAGGCCTCAGGGGAGTCCCTTGGACAGATTACAGCCAAGCGGAAGGGGCTGCTATTGGATGCATGAAACTCTAACCCGAAACTCAAAACCCGAAACATTGAGTCAATTGCTATTCCTGTTAATCGTCGCAGAATCAAACCTGGCCACTTTTACCACGCCCTCAACTTTCTCCAACTTGCTTATCAATAAATCGAGGTGGCGGGTGTCATTGACATACAGCATGATCTCACCATTGAAAATACCATGATCTGTATTGAAGGAGAGTGAACTCATATTTACCTTCAATTCTTCTGAGATGATCTTGGATACGTCGTTGATCAAGCCGACACGGTCGGTACCTACCACTTTCAATCCCGTGAGGAATGCCACTTCGTGCTGCGATGTCCATTTTGCTTTGATCACACGGTTGCCATGATTGGCCAACAGCTCGGTCGCATTGGGACAATTGGCCCGGTGGATTTTAATGCCTTCATTCACCGTTACAAATCCAAATACCTCATCACCCGGAATCGGTGTGCAGCACTTAGCCAATTTGTATTCCACAACGTCCATATCCTCCCCGATGAGAAGAATATCTTCATAGCGTCCTCTCGATTTGGTAATTTCCTGTTCAATCACGCTTGCGTCGGATACGGACGCAGGTTTTGTCTTCTGCGAAAGTGATGGCTTATATTCCGAGAATCGCTTCAGATCGTTTACGGTAATAAGCCCTTTACCGACCTTATAATGCAGGTCAAATTTAGACGTGAGATTAAAGTAAGAAACCATCTGCTCATAAACCTGACTGTTAGCATCAACCTTAAAGTGTTTGAGTTTTCTCAGTAGCGTTTCCCTGCCCTCTTCGGCCACGATCTTTTTATCCTCCTTCAGGAGTTCCTTGATCTTTGACTTGGCCTTGGGGCTCACTACAAATCGGAGCCAATCTTCAGTGGGTTTTTGTTTGGCCGAAGTAAGAATCTCAATCTGGTCACCATTCTTAAGCACATGATTAATGGGTACTAATTTCTGATTCACCTTGGCACCAATGCACTTTGCCCCGATATCAGTGTGAATATCAAAGGCAAAATCAAGCGCCGTTGACCCAATCGGCAATGTTTTTAGTTCGCCCTTGGGGGTAAATACAAAAACTTCTTCACTGAAGAGGTTGCCTCGAAAGTCGTCGACAAATTCCAGGGCCGTCAGGTCTTGACGCTCCAGCAACTCGCGGACCCGCACCAGCCACTTTTCTAAATTTGACTCATGATTGGCGGCGCTGTCCTTGTATTTCCAATGAGCGGCATAACCTTTCTCGGCAATCTCATCCATCCTGAGCGTGCGGATCTGCACCTCCACCCATTGTCCATTCTTGGCCATCACCGTGGTGTGCAACGATTCATATCCATTGGTGCGGGGAGTGCTGATCCAATCTCGCAGGCGATCCGGGTTGGGTGTGTAGTAATCAGTGACGATCGAATACACCTGCCAGCAGTAGGATTTTTCTTGTTCAATCGGCGTATCGACAATGATCCGCACGGCAAACAAATCATACACTTCCTCAAAAGGAATATTTTGCTTGCGCATCTTATTCCAGATCGAGAAAATTGATTTTGGCCGGCTCTTGATTTCGTATTCCACTTTCAGCTTATCCAACTCTTCTTTGATTGGCTGCACGAATTGTTTTATGAACTTCGTACGCGAGGCACGCCTCTCATCAATTTTGTTCGCTATGTCGTGATACACCTGCGGGTCGGTAAACCGCAAGTACAAATCCTCCAACTCTGTTTTAATCGCATTCAGACCTAGCCGGTGTGCCAGCGGAGCATAGAGGTAAATGGTCTCGGACGATACTTTCAGCTGCTTGTTGCGCGGCATGCTGTCCAGGGTACGCATGTTGTGCAGGCGGTCGGCCAGTTTGATCAAAATCACGCGCACATCTTCCGACAAGGTAAATAACATCTTCCGGAAGTTCTCCGCCTGCTGGGAGGTACCGTATTCGAACACACCGCGGATCTTTGTCAGGCCGTCCACAATCCGTGTTATTTTCTTTCCGAAAATCCGTTCAATGTCGATGAGTTGGATGTTGGTGTCCTCCACAACATCGTGCAACAATGCGGCAATGATCGATGTCGTGCCCAGACCGATTTCCTCAACACAAATTTCGGCTACCGTAAGCGGATGAAAAATGTAAGGCTCTCCGGATTTCCTGCGCATGTCGCGGTGGGCGTCCAGGGCGATGGTAAACGCCCGCTTGATCAACCTCGCGTCGCCTTCTTTCAAAATGGGCTTAGCCTTTCGCAAGAGTCTGCGATACCGATTAATGATCTCCTTCTTCTCTTCTACGGCATCAATGACCACGGACGTATTGATTTAACTGATAAGGAGATTCTTACTGGCTATTTCCCCTCGAAGCCTGGGTCTGCAGTTGGGGAAGTTCCTGCTGGCAGGTGTGTGATTCTCACAGCCATTGCCCCTAGACCTTCTTTCAACTTTTTTGAGCACCTCTTCAATCGTAACGAATTATCTATAAATTTGCACTCCTTTTACTGAAAACGAACTGAATTGGCTCAAATCCGGAGAAGGAATCGGCGGATGTGGCGTAATTGGCAGCCGCGCCAGACTTAGGATCTGGTGCCGAAAGGCGTGGGGGTTCGAGTCCCTTCATCCGCACCATATTGCAACCCTCATTTCCGGGAAGCAGTTCCCGGAATCGCAGGATTTTGCCTGACATAGTTTAATAAGATATGAATATCACATTAGATAAACAGAGCACGACGGACGGTTTGATTAAAATTACGCTAACGGAAAGTGATTATCAACCCAAAGTGGAAGAAAAAGTGAGGGAATACTCCCGGAAGGCGAGCATCAAAGGCTTTCGCGCCGGAAAAGTGCCATCCGGCGTTATCAAAAAGATGTTCGGCAAATCCATCCTGGTTGAAGAAGTTAACCACCTGATCTCTCATTCCGTATCCGATTACATTAAGGACAACAACCTCCGCATCCTGGGGGACCCCTTGCCTAACCAGGAGAAGGCCCGCACGATCGACTGGGACACTCAGAAGAGTTTTGAGTTTGAATTCCAGGTTGGGATGGTGGAAGATTTTCAATATGAGTTTTCATCAAAGGTAAAATTGAATTCCTATTCCATTGCAGTGGATACTGCCGTGCTCGATGAAACACTCGCTGATCTAAAACAGCGTTTTGGAAAAGTCTCTTACCCCGAAACCAGTGAAGCCTCCGACAAACTTTTTGGTGAACTTTCGCCGCTCGGGGATAACCTGCCGGCTGAAGAAGCGAAAGAAAAAAAGAATACCTTCATCGACATTGGCCAGGTAGATGAGAAGGGACAAAAGAAATTCATCGGTTTGAGAAAAGATGATGAGGTGGAGTTTGACATCAGCAAAATCTTCACCAACGAGAATTCCATTGCCGGCCTGCTGGGCATTTCCAAGGAGGAGGCGAAATCAGCCAAGGGTCCCTACCGGTTGAAGATCAGTACGATAACGCGAACCGAGCCGGCAGAAATGAATCAGGAACTTTTCGACAAGGTCTTCGGAAAGGATGCCGCAAAGAACGAAGAGGAATTTCTGAATAAGATAAAGGAAACCGTTTCAGACAACTATCACCGGGAAACAGCGCATTTCTTGGAACATGAAATTCAGCACTATTATGTTGATCACACTAAGATCAATATGCCTGATTCGTTCCTAAAATCCTGGTTGATGGCCACCAGCGAGGGAAAAGTCACAAATGACATTCTTGAAAAAGAATTCAAGGATTACAGTAACACCCTGAAGTGGGACCTGATCAGGAACAAGATTGCCGAAGACTTAAAGATCAACATTGAGCGGGAGGAGGTAAGAAGCAAGGCAAGAGCGTTGATTGTGGAACAATTTGGAGGTCCCGCCATTGCTGAGCAGTTAGGGGATAAATTGGATGGCATCGCTGAAAGTTATTTAGCCGGGCAAGATGGTAAAGGCCAGAATTTCATGCGTCTTTATAACCAGCTACGCCATGAAAAGATCATGACTGCCATCAAAGAAGCTGCCACCATCACAGAAAAGAAAGTGAGTTTGGAAGAGTTTCGGAAAATGGCCGCTGAACACAATCATTGAGTGAACCTTCCATCGCATAAGAGCGTTTGAAGAATAGCCCTTGAACCAGGGCTTTTCTATTGGGGATTTCTTAGTAACATTGAGCAAGGAACATACAATAAAATCATTGTTGAATGCGACTATAGGCGAATCGACTATCTACCATAACAAATCTCACATATGAACAGCAATAACGAATTCAGAAAGTATGCCGTGCACCACATGGGAATGAGCGGCAACACGATCGACAGCTATGCCCAGAAAATTCAAGACATGACTCAGTACGTGATCGAAGAAAGGCCCGGGAATTTCCGCGCCATTGATGTGTTCACACGCCTTATTTCTGACCGCATCATTTTCCTTGGGATGGGAATCGACGATCAGATCGCCAATTTGATCACCGCCCAATTGCTCTTCCTTGAGTCTTCCGATCCAAAGAAGGACATCATCATGTATGTGAATAGTCCGGGCGGGTCGGTTTATGCCGGTCTGGGCATTTACGATACGATGAATTATATCAATCCGGATGTGGCCACGGTTTGCACCGGGCTTGCTGCCTCCATGGGGGCTGTGTTATTAACAGCCGGAGCTGAAAAGAAGAGGTCGTCCTTGCCCCATTCACGTATCATGATCCATCAGCCTTCCTCCGGGATGCAAGGGCAAAGCTCCGATATGGAAATTGCCCTAAAACAGACACTGGAGGTCAAGAAGGACCTGTATAACATTTTGGCGAAGCACAGCGGTCAAAAATACGAAAGGATCGAAAAGGACTCGGATCGCGACTTCTGGATGCGCGCTACCGAAGCCAAAGAATATGGCCTCATTGATGAGGTTTTGGAGCGGAAACACAAATAAATACCTGACTTTTTGCCTGTGTACCGGTGTAATGGATTGAAGTTTCGCCAATACATCGGTACATTTGCGTTATAATCCCAGTATCATGGCCGAAGTTACCTGTTCGTTTTGCGGAAGAAGTAAGAAGGATGTGGATCTGATGATCTCCGGCATTCACGCGCATATATGCGACAAATGCGTTACGCAGGCGAGCCAGATCCTGCTTGAAGAGAAGAAGAACAAGGTAGAAGCAGGCAATCTTCCGAATTTTAAGCTGATCAAACCACGGGAGATTAAGAAATTCCTGGATGAGTATGTAATCGGGCAGGACGAAGCGAAGAAAGTCATGTCAGTAGCGGTGTACAATCACTACAAACGACTCATGCAAAAGAAAACGGATAATGACATTACGATTGAGAAATCGAACATCATTATGGTAGGCGAAACC
>JBGPGZ010000185.1:0-7839 GCA_041484175.1 Cyclobacteriaceae bacterium
CCTCTGTTCATTGTCCTCTTTTTCCTGGTCGCATTGGCCGGTGTTGCTCAACGAAAGAATCAGGACTATCAATTGAACATACATAAGGCGTCGTCTGCCATCAAAATTGACGGTATTGAAGATGATGCGGCCTGGAAAGAAGCGCAGGTCGCCACGGATTTCTTTATGGTGCTGCCCATGGACACCAGCCGCGCGAAAGTGCGCACCGATGTAATGATGTCCTATGACGACGAGCATCTCTACCTGATCGCTATTTGCTATAACAGCTTGCCTGGTCCCTACATGGTTGAATCGCTCCGACGCGATTGGGCGTTTGTAAAAAATGACAATTTTCTTTTGTTTATGGATACGTTCGACGACCAGACCAATGGCTTTAGTTTCGGCGCCAATGCTGCCGGCGCGCAATGGGATGGCATCATGTATGAAGGCGGAAAAGTGGATCTGAGCTGGGATAATAAATGGGTTTCCGAAGTAAAGAATTACGACGACCGCTGGGTATTTGAAATGGCGGTACCCTTCAAGAGTATCCGGTATAAAAAAGGAATTACGACATGGGGTATAAACTTTAGCAGGAATGACCTGAAGACTACGGAAAAATCGAGCTGGACTCCGGTGCCCAGGCAATTTCCCACCGCGTCGCTTGCCTACACGGGTTTATTAAAGTGGGATCAATCCCCGCCGGTGGCAGGTCCCAACGTGTCCGTTATTCCCTATCTACTGGGTGGAATTGCCAAGGATTTCTCAAATGCCACCCCTCTTGTTTACCGCCATGATGTTGGTGCCGACGCGAAGATCGCGGTGACTTCCTCGCTTAATTTGGATTTAACGGTTCATCCCGATTTCTCACAGGTGGATGTTGACCAGCAAGTGACCAACCTGGATCGCTATGAATTATTCTTCCCGGAGAAACGGCAATTTTTTCTTGAGAACGGTGACCTGTTTGCGAACTTTGGATACGCCACTATCCGTCCATTTTTTTCACGGCGGATTGGCCTGGGTGTTCCGATCCGTTACGGCGCCCGGCTCAGCGGTAAGCTGAATAAAAACTGGCGTCTCGGGATAATGGACATGCAAACACAACCAGTAGAGTCCACCGCCTTGCCGGCCCAAAATTTTGTTACGGCTGCCATTCAGCGAAAGGTGTTTGCCCGGTCCAATATCGGTTTGATGTTCATCAACAAGGAATCACTAAATTATCAACCCGGCACGGATCCTGCGATTCCTGTCTATGCACGCTACAATAGAAACCTCGGAGTGGAATATAACCTCGCCTCTTCGAATAATGTATGGACGGGCAAGGCGCTCTATTTGAAATCGTTCAGCCCCGGTAAATCAGGGGATGACTTTGTCCAGGCTGGCAACCTCTCCTATTTCGATCGCAAATGGAATGTGATCTGGCAGCATGAATACGTTGGCAAGAACTATAATGCAGAAGTAGGCTATGTGCCAAGGCAGGGATATGCAAGAATAAACCCGCAAGTCACCCGGCTATTTTTTCCAAAGGGAGGAGACATCCTGAGTCACGGCCCCACGGTGAATTCATCTCATTTTTACAACACTTCAATAAAGGAGACAGACAACGAGAGCTTCTTTAATTACCTCGTTACCTTTCGCAAACGGAGTACGGTCACGTTTTGGGTGTACCATGATTATGTAAAGTTATTGCGGCCTTTTGACCCCACCAATTCCGGCAAGGATACACTGGCGGTGGGCACGGAGCACTATTGGAATTCTTACGGAGTGGATTTTGTATCGATGCCGCAAAGTGTTTTTACTTATGCCATATCGTTTCGCAACGGCAGCTATTACGACCATGGATCGCGATTTAACCTGACGCTGGAATTGCGGTACCGCTTTCAACCGTACGTAAGCATTTTGCTGAATGCAAGTTACAACCGGATCCAAATGGGAGAGCCGTGGGGTCTCACCAACCTTTGGTTGATCAGTCCGCGCCTGGATGTGACGTTGACCAATAAATTGTACTTTACCGCTTTCGCGCAATACAATAACCAACGCGACAATATTAATCTGAATACGCGTCTGCAATGGCGCTATCGCCCCGCCTCCGACTTTTTTCTTGTGTATACGGACAATTATTTACCGTCACGTTTTTCCGTAAAGGACAGGGCCTTTGTGATTAAGTGGACGTATTGGTGGACGCTTTAGTTTGCCTTCTCTTTCTCCACCGGATAAACCACCAACCCATACCCGAGGCGATTAGCATGAAGGGCCAAATATTGAATAGCGTAATCATAAACCCAAGCAAATTGTCCCAGCCGTTCCGTAGGGATTGAAGCAACTTTGAAGAAAAACCGAAATCGGTCCCGATGATTTCGTAATAGGTGGCGTTGAGGGTGCTGAATGAGACCTGGTTTTTCAAATAATTCAATCTCCCTTCCATCGACTCTATTTCCGACCTGACATTTCCAATCTGCGTCTCAATGGACAGGATTTCCGTCACGGTCTTTGCCTGCTTCAGGATCTCGCGATAACGGCCTTCGAGTTCTTTCTTTGTTTTGAGACGAGCCTCTACATCGATAAATTCCTCCGTAACATCCTGGGTGTTGATTTCCCTGCTATCGATCCGGGTCCCCAACGATACAACTTTTTCGACAAGCTCATCAAAATGATTTGCCGGAACGCGGATAACCTGGTTGTATTGAAGCCGGCCACCATCGTTGGTTTGACTTTCGGAAGAGATGTACGCGCCCAATTCTTTGCAAATTCGCTCGATCTCCGTTTTGGACTTGACAACACTCCTTGTTTCAAAAATAAGCGTTCCATCCTTGATGAGCTTTCGCTCAACCACTATTTCTGGACTGGCCTTACCCGGAGGGGCCATCATCTGGACCTCCTCAAGCCTGCTGCTTTGATCAGCGACCTTTGCTTTCGACAGGTACTGCTCACCCTTATCAATTGATAATTTACTTCTTCTATCTCCGCACGACACAAGCGTGAGAATGACTAAAGCCAGGATGTTCATTTTCATAATGTATTTGGTGTTCATATCAGTAATGCTCAATCGCAAGTTTCGTCACAAGAAATTATCTGAACTATGATTCTTTTGATTCATATGATTACTTTGATTACGCTATCATGGCAATCACAATAATCAAAAGAGAATCATGGTTCTGACAAGATGTCAAATCATAGTCTTAACCTCAACTGATCCTTCACCTCCTCCTTTTTTTGCGCTGGAGCGCCTCCTTCAAAATTTGAAACGGAAATGCCAAGGAGCCTTATCTTTTTACTTTCGGGGTCGGTAGCGGACAAAAGGTTCTTTGCGGTGGCTGATATGACTTCCCTTTCTTCTATGGGACAGGCAAATGACCGGCTCCGGGTAATTTGTTTGAAATCGTTGTACTTTATTTTTACTGTCAGGGTCCTGCCCTTTAAACCGGAACGCTCCAATCGATCATAAACTACAACGGCAATTTTATCAAGTTCATTGCACATCTCTTCAAAGCTGGTGAGGTCATAAGGAAATGTATCTTCTGCGCTCAACGATTTTGTTTCGCGATGAGGCTGAACTTCGCGATCATCGATACCGCGAACGATCCTATAAAAAAACCGGCCTGGTTTTCCAAACCGCTTGACAAGCTCCGATTCCGTCAACTTCTTCAGATCGGCACCGGTATGCAAGCCCATTTTCTGCATTTTTTCGGCGGTTACTTTGCCGACGCCAAAGAATTTTTCTACGGGAAGTGATTCCATAAACGATTCAATCCGTGATGGTCCTATAAAGGTGAGGCCATCCGGCTTATCCATGTCGGAGGCAATTTTGGCCACAAACTTGTTGATCGAAACGCCCGCCGAGGCGGTCAACTGCAATTCATCTTTAATGGCCTGCTTTATTTGTTTTGCGATTTCGATCGCCGAGCCGATGTCCAGTTTATCAACCGTAACATCAAGAAAGGCCTCATCCAGCGACAGCGGTTCGATCAGCTCCGTGTAGCGTTGAAATATCTTGCGTATCCGTTGGGATACTTCTTTATAGACATCAAATCGCGGCCTTATAAAAATAACATCGGCGCAAAGCTGCAGCGCTTGCCTGGATGGCATCGCGGATCGAATGCCAAACTTCCGGGCTTCATAGCTCGCCGCCGCTACCACCCCTCCCCGACCTGCCGGTGAACCGCCGACGACCAAGGGTTTGCCCCGGTATTCCGGATTATCGCGCTGCTCGATGGATGCGTAAAAGGCGTCCATATCGACGTGGATTATCTTGCGAACGTTGGTTCGATTTTCGCCCTTCATTTATCTAAATTTATGTAAATCATGCCAATCCCGTAATCCTCTAATCCTCTTTCGCTTATTTTTGACAAACTTTTGAGATGCAAGCGATTTGGTTTTATCTGACTTATCCCTTCATATACCTTGTTGCCTCGTTGCCTTTTAGCGTATTGTACAAAGTTTCTGACTTTTTTTATTATGTGCTGCGGCTAAGCGGTTACCGTAAAGAAGTTGTCATGAGAAACCTGCAGAATTCATTCCCGCACAAAAGCCCCGAGGAGATTGAGACTATCGCGAAAACGTATTACCGATACCTCTGTGACTTGATTCTGGAAACCATCAAGACGCTCAAGACAACCGAGGAGGAAGCCAGGGAGCATTGCGTTTTTCATAACGCTGAATGGCTGGACAGACTGTACCAGGAGCGGAAAAGTTTTATTATCGTGATGGGGCACTTTGGCAATTGGGAGTGGGCAGGACCCAGCTTTACACTTCATACCCGTTTTCAGCTTGTGGTGATTTATCGTCCATTGTCCAATCCCTATTTTGAAAAAATGACGTCGGGGATGCGCACAAAATTCGGTACACAAATTTCGGCCGTCAACCAGACGCTCCGCGACATGGTCGCTAACCGGGGCAAAATAACGGCTACAGCATTTATCGCCGACCAGACCGCCCCTCGCGATACCGCTTATTGGACCACTTTTTTGAATCAGGATACCGCCGTGTTTACCGGGCCGGAAAAGTTAGCGGTCAAGTTTAACTACCCGGTGGTGTACATTGGTATGCGACGATTGCGAAGAGGATATTATGAGGTAATACCCGAACTGTTGTTTGCCCGGCCAAAGGAAACCGCCGAGAATGAAATTTCAGAGGCTTTTACACGGCGCCTCGAAAAAGACATCATAAGCGATCCATCCATCTGGTTATGGTCTCATCGCCGGTGGAAGCATCAACGCCAACATTAAGGAAGATTTATTCTGGCCGTACCCATCCGTGCAATCCGTGGCAAAAGAAATCCCAGCCACGCTTGGCCGACCGGTCGGTCGGAGATGACACAGATTGACCCAAACGGAGGTATTTCCGGAAAATTCCTTCCTTTTTCTTACCTTTGCGGAATAATTGAAAAGGGTTAAAAGCACAGAATGAGAAGCGGCAAGGAATTAATTGCAGCAAGCAAAGCATTCACAAGCGAAAACCGGTTACGTAGCTGGTTAGAGATCCTTGTGACACTCTTGCTGGTCGCCATTTTTTTCTCAGCGACATTAATCGACCGGGTTCCAATTCTCCTTCGCATTTTGCTGAGCATCGGCACCGGGCTGCTTTATGTGAGAATGTTTGTAATCTATCATGACTATCAACACCGCGCCATCCTGCAACACTCCTCGGTAGCCCTGCTATTAATGAATGCGATCGGGGTCTACCTGCTCGCGCCGCAGACTATCTGGAAGAGGTCGCATGACCACCACCACAATAACAATTCAAAATTAACGATCAGCGGGATAGGCTCTTACCCCACGATCAGCAAAGCCCGTTTTTTGCACCTCACGAAAAATGAACAACGGCTTTACCTGATCAACCGGCATCCCCTGACGGTGATATTCGGTTACTTTACGTTGTTCATTTATTGGCTTAACATGAAGTCTTTCGTGCAGAGCCCGAACAGGCACCTCGACTCGCTTGCTGCGTTGGTCTTTCATCTCTCTGGAGCCGTAACAATCTGGTACTTTCTTGGGGCGACTACATTTTTCCTGGGTTGGTTTTTTCCTTTCTTTCTGGCCTTTGGAATGGGCTCGTATCTTTTCTATTGCCAGCATAATTTTCCTGATGCGCAATTCAGCGATAACCATGACTGGAAATATGATCATGCTGCTATGACTTCTACGAGTTTTATGGTCATGCATCCGATCATGCGTTGGTTTACTGGAAATATCGGCTATCATCATGTGCATCACATGAATTCAAGGATCCCGTTTTACCGGCTGCCCGAGACCATGAAAAACATACCTGAATTACAGGATGTCCGCACTACTTCCTGGAACCCGGTTGAAATGGTCCGTTGTCTCCGCCTCAAACTCTGGGATCCTGAAAAAGGGAAAATGATAACCCTAAGCCAGTTCAAGCGTCAAATCAGGGACAAAGAATATCAAGCTGGTCATAGCCTTCACAACCTGACAACATCCCGCTAGATTTCTGCTTTTCCATCTGGACTCCAGCACTTTAACCCTTCAGCACTTTAACACTTCAACACTTCAGCACTTTAACACTTCAGCACTCTAAACAGATACGCTCATCATTGCAGCATAAATCATTGCCCGTCTATAAAGTGAAGGCTCCTCCCCTATCTTGACCAAGGTTGAAAATCCGGAATCTAAAGCAAGCGTTTTTAATGCGTCGTAACTAACAGGATATGGTACCCAAGGGTTAGCCGTGTTAGTATCATACTCAACAAGGATCAACCTTCCCAAGGGTTTTAAGTTTACTTTTAGCCTCTGCATAAAAGATAACTTATCGGCGACAAAATGAATTGAATTGGCCATGAGAATTCCATCCACCGGCTCCATGCCAAGCTCCTCATGAATAAAATCCTTCCGGGTTTTTTTCAGCGTCACCTGGTCAGATTCGATTCTTATTTTATCAAGCGCCTTTGAATCTTTATCAATAGCATACAGGGTGCTGCCCTCTTTCAGAATGGTCGCCAGTGCATTGGTAAATAGACCGCTGCCTGCACCCAAATCAGCCCAAGTTTGTTTGGACTCGACCTTGTCTATTCCACCCTTGATAAGCCTTAAAGCAACGTAGAACTCCATACTCTTAATTTAAGGAAATGGGAAATGCATAAAGACTGTTCAACGAAGTCTTTGTCCTTGTGATAAAGACCAGGACAATGCCACAAAGACACCGAGACACAAAGAAATGCAAAATTGTGTCTTTGTGTCCTGGCAAAAGGAGATTGCTAATAAGGGGTCCATCGCATTATATAAATTCTTGTTTTCTAGGGAAAAAAGTGCCTAAATCAAACTACTTTCGCTTCAATTCTTTTTGCGATGCCTGCTAAAATTCTGATCATTGATGATGAGGAAAACCTGAGGAAGCTCCTGGCGAGAATTGTCGAATTGGAAGGATACCAGGTTCAAGAAGCCGCCAACGCCAAAGAGGCGCTTAGAATCCTCGAAAGGGTGTCCACGCAAGTCGTCATTTGCGATGTGAAACTGCCCGATGCAAATGGCGTTGAGTTAACCGCCAAAATCAAGTCTTCATTTCCATCGACGGAAGTGATTATCCTCACCGCATACGGAACGATCCAGGACGGTGTGCAGGCAATGAAAAACGGGGCCTTTGATTATCTCACAAAGGGAGAGCATCAAGACAAAATTATTCCACTGTTGAGCCGCGCCGTTGAGAAGTCAAGACTACAGCAAAAAGTGGAGGCCCTGGAATATCAGCTTTCGGAGAAATACGGTTTTGAAAAGATTGTCGGAAAATCAGCGTTGATTCAGGAATTGATTGAACTTGGGCGAAAAGTAGCCCCTACAGATACGACCGTTCTTCTGACCGGAGAAACCGGAACAGGCAAAGAGGTTTTTGCTCAAGCGATCCACTGCG
>JBGPGZ010000186.1:0-7807 GCA_041484175.1 Cyclobacteriaceae bacterium
GGTAAGAGACAATTTCATCAGCGACCGATTTGCTCTCCTTGATTGTTATCCCAACCCGGCAACGGAGGCAACAACCATCGGCTTCCGGATCAATTCGACAAGCCTGGTAAAAGTCAATTTGCTGGATGCCAATGGTCGCATTCTAAAAAATGTTCTCGACGAAGAAATGGATCCGGGTAACCATTATATTAAGGTGGCCCTGGCAGACCTCCCGGAGGGAATGTATCTTTATCAAATCAGATCAGGATTTTTGAAAGAAACCAAAAAACTCGTCATCACCCGGTAGCTTATGAAGCATTCTCTGTTCATTGCCTTTACGCTACTTGCTTTTATCAGCTCCTTCGGGCAGTCCTATAAAAAACCTCCGAAAATAAATAGCCGCACCAAGGAGCAAGACAAGTTTCTCGAGAAACAATGGTGGCTTGGATTTAAAGGGGGACTCAATCTGACGCAGGCAACCCCGGAAAAGCGATACGCGGTGTTTTCACCGACCAATTACGATCCGGGCCTCAACGACAAGGTCTATCAAAACTTTGATAAAACCGGGAGTCAGGCCACAATTGAAGCAACGTTCTATTACAAAGGTTTCTCCTTTAGCTTTCAGCCGACCTACCGGCACGTGCGATTTGCTTATGCTAATTCCTTTGAGTGGCATAATCCTGAAAATGCCAATGAGAATTTGACCTTGGACTATCAGCAGGAGCAAAAAATCGACTACGCCGATTTGCCCATCCTGGTGAAATATGAAGTCACGAAGACGCGCCTGAGGCCTTATGTGCAACTGGGCGCTTTTTACTCCTTGCTCATCAATGCCACCAAGTCGGTAAAAATTACGGGAACGGACCACGCTTCCGGAGGAACTAATCCCATCACTAATGATCCGGTTATCATCGGTGCGCGGGATCTTTTCCATAACAACTACTGGGGCCTTGTAGGCGGAATCGGGGTAAATTACAATCTGGGAAATATCCGCCTTGTGCTGGATGCATCCTATCGGATGGGGATGAGCAACATCACCAACACCAAAAACCGGTTTGGCAATGATCGCCTTTCGGGGATTGGCGATGCACAGGATGACATGAAGCTAAATAATATCGTTGTGTCCGCCGGCGCCCTGTTCCCTATGAGGTTTCTGAGTAACAGCTTTAAGACATTAGACCGTTGATGACCATGAAAAAGTACGGATCGCATTTCTTTCTTGCTTTTTTGTTATTGGCCTGCGCCAATGAGTCTGATCCGGTGGCAGACAAATCCAATTTCACCAGGATCTATGACAATAATAAGTTCAATGCCTCCTACTTCCCCATTGATCTTCATCAAACCCCCGACGGCGGCTACCTGATCCTTGCAGCTCGGAGACTTGAGAATTCCAACTTCAGTGGGATCTATGTGATGAAAGTGGATGAACTGGGAGGCTTTGTAAAGGATAAGGAAGTTGATGAAACCTATATCAACCCCGTGGGGCAATTGTTGGAGGTCAATGGCAAGTATTATTTCTTCTGCATGACCGTGGTGAGTTTTGAAACGCAGCTGGTGGAAATGGATGCCACAGGGGAAATAAGCCAGGTGTTGAATGTAGGGGGTTCCTACCCAACGGCAGCTACGGCTGACAATTCCAACTTCATCCTGCTGAGTTATGATAACTTGAACAAGCAAAGTGTCGTCTCGGTCGTAAGTCCGGCAGGAAGTATTTCCAAGTCAAAAGGATTTTCTATTGGCGCCGGGCAGGCCGTGGAAGAGCCCATCATTAGCCATTTTATCAGGACTGGCAGGCAATTCCCTTTTCAGGTTGGTAAAACTGCTGCCGGCCTCTATTATTTCAATGGATTTTATAACTACACTTTTTCCCTGGTCTTCACGGACCTTACCCAGGACGACCCGCAAGGCGTGGTTCAGGGCCAGCAAGACGACGGTGGCCTTAGCCAGGTCGTGGAATTGAGCGGTGGGAAATTCGCCGGTTCGCGTTTTAATTTCGGTGATAATTACTTCTTGCCGAACGTTCCAATTTCAGCTTCAGGCGTTAGCTCCAGTACTGACCTGGGTGGCAATCCATTTCCCGAGCTTGTACCCAATGCCCCTGTTCATATTCTGAAAGCCAACATCCATAATAAGAACATCCTCATTTACGCCAGCAATACACTGGGCAGGCAAATTGCGCTGTTTAATTTTGATCAGGCTTCGGCGGCATTCCTGGGAAGCAGGTATCTCGGCTTTTCCAACCCGTTCGAAGTTGCCAATCTGATCAGCACCGCGGATGGTGGCGTGGCGATATGCGGAACTACCTATGCGGCGGGTCGTTTTCCGCGCATTTGCCTCTTCAAGATTTCGGGTGACGAGTTCAGCCGCTCACTCAAATTTTAAAATCTCGCCGGATTTTTCTTCCTTGGCCTTATAATGCCTTTATGAGTTTCGGTTTTCAGTCTCATGAAAGGCAATTGAACCAATGATTGACATCGAAGAAAACGTTAGTCTTCTCCCATACAACACGTTTGGCATTGAAGCAAAAACGAGGTTCTTCTGCCGTATTCATACCATTCCGCAACTTCAGGAATTGATTCAATCTTCACGCTATGAAAAGGAATCGCGGCTGATCCTGGGCGGGGGAAGCAATATCCTTTTCACAAAGAAATTCGAGGGCCTGGTGATCAAAATGGAGATAATGGGAATGGAGGTTGTGAGGGAGAATGATGAACTAATTTCAATAAGAGTAGGTTCGGGTGAGTCCTGGCATAACTTCGTAATGCATTGCGTGAATCAGAATTTAGGTGGCATAGAAAATCTTTCCCTCATACCAGGAACCGTGGGCGCGGCGCCAATGCAAAACATCGGAGCGTACGGCGTTGAGATCAAAGACAGGGTGGAAACAGTGGAAGGAGTGGACGCCTCGACCGGCACCCTCCATTCCTTCACAAATGACGAATGTCGCTTCGAATACCGGGAAAGTGCCTTCAAACAGCAACTAAAAGAAAAATATTTTATTTCAAGTGTTACTTTAAGTCTGACCAAGAAAAACCATCAACTTAACATCAGCTATGGAACAATCCGGGACACGTTGAAACAACACCGGGTGACCGAAGTAACGGTGAAGGCAATCAGCGACGCAGTGATTGAAATTCGACAAGCCAAATTGCCGCTTCCCTCCGAGCTGGGCAATGCCGGGAGCTTCTTCAAAAATCCGACAATCATCCAGGAGCACTATCAACACCTCAAAAACGACTTTCCATCAATTCCATCCTATCCATCTGAAAATCAAAAGGTTAAAGTGCCTGCCGGCTGGCTTATCGAGCAGTGCGGATGGAAAGGAAAACGAATCAATAACGTTGGCGTCCATCAACATCAAGCACTCGTGTTGGTAAATTACGGAGGAGGAACCGGCGAAGAAATTTTTCAACTTGCGATGCAAATTCAATCTTCTGTCAACGAAAAATTTGGTGTGCTACTCGCAACAGAAGTGAACATCGTTTGATGCATTTTGCTCCTCGAGTTATGACCGATGTTGCAAAATCATACACCCTGAATTTTTCGCTCATTAAAAAATTTTTTGTGAAATATTTTTGCAAAATAAATTTTTATTATACCTTTCGATACGTTTAACTTATTATTTAACTAAAAACATTAAACGCTATGGCAAAGAAACCCGCTAAGAAAGCAGCTAAGAAAGCTAAGAAAGCTGCTAAGAAGAAAAAGTAATTAGGTAATTCCTAAACTTTTTGTGAAGGGAAGTAATCCAGGATTACTTCCCTTCTTCATTTTTATTTCGCGTGTGAAAATGATCTCTTAGCGGGTTCCCATTCCTCCAAACGCTCCAAAAATTCCGTTGCGGGACTAATCAAGATAGATACTTATGATGTTACTGGCGGTCGGCAACGGTTGCGTAAATTTTTGTAATTCAACTACTTGTTTGCTGTCTGAATAGTCGCTTACCTTTATACTCACTAAACACAAAATTCCATGGCAAAAGCACCTGCTAAATCTGCGAAAGCACCTGCGAAAAAGACTCCTGCTAAACCGAAAGCAAAAGCGGCGGTGAATGTTGAGAAAGTCTCAGAAGCGGCCTTGGCCAAACTGAAAGCCTTAGGTATTGAGCACCAGCTCCAGGCCGACATCGAGTGGTGCCTGGGCAGTTATCGTTCTGACAAGAATCCGATCGGATTGCTTGATATGATGAGCCGGTCGCTCAGCGTTTTCAAGGACGAACTGAAAAAGAAGACGAAAGGTGTTACTGCCAAATTGATCAGCGACCTCGAAAAGGTATTATCGTCAAAATAAGGATTTGCACGCGAGAGCGGAGGCCTGCAGGCTTTCATTCCAGCCTCCTGTTTTAGATCATGTGTGTCACATTCGTCAGATTGCCCTGATAACGATGGCACTCAACGCCAAACTTGTTTAGGAAGTCTACGCCCTCATCAGAAGGGATTCCTTTGTAGGCGGCGTAGGAGTTAAGGTAAATTACACGCCTGATTCCCATGCTAAAGATAATGCGCGAACAGGCAAGACATGGCGACAATGTTACGTATAACGTCGCCCCTTCCACGGAAGTCTTGTTCTTCACTGCATAGAGAATTGCATTTTGCTCGGCATGAATGGCCAGCGAACAGCCCCCCTTGGAATCAAGTGGACATCCGGTGTCGGGCCATTCCTCATCGCAATTATGAGTGCCCGAGGGTGGCCCATTATACCCGATGGAAATAATCCGTGTGTCCATGGTCAACACAGCCCCCACATGACTCTTGATGCAATGAGATCGTTTCGCCAGGTTCACGGCCAACTCCATATAAATATCATCAAATGCAGGTCTCAGCATCGGGATCCGATCAGTCCTTTAGGGGATGCGCAAAAATACAGATTGCAATCAAATTCTTATCTTCGCAGCCAAAGATGATTGAATGATCGAGCGAAAAGCGATTCTCTGGATATGCATTTTGCTTCCTGCCGCGGCAGTTGCCCAAGAGCCCATCAAACCCAGACCAAGTCCATTAGCACTCATTAGCGCCCGTTACAAGGACACCTACTTGAAAATAACATACAGCCAACCGCACAAGCACGGCCGTGAATTGTTCGGGAAGTTAGTGCCCTATGGAACCGTGTGGCGAACGGGGGCCAACGAAGCTACTGAATTGACCGTCACGCGGGACATTGAAATAAACGGTCACCCGCTGAAGGCCGGCACCTATTCTTTATTTACCATTCCCGATAAAACATCCTGGACTATCATCATCAACAGTGAAACCGGCCTCTGGGGGTCGTATAACTATAACGCAAAAATGGATGTGGATCGCTTTCAGGTGCCGGTCCACCTGGGTGAAGAAGTTTATGAACCCTTCACCATTACCATCGACCAGAAAAATGAAAAGGCCGACATCTTTTTGCGGTGGGATAGCGTAAGCGTTGGCTTTCCCATCGTGTTCCTGGAACCCAAACCCTAATGTTTCAATAGAATGAACTTGCGAATTTGTTTTGCCCTTTTGCTGGTGAGTGCCAATTTCTCCATTCTTCCTGCCCAGGACATCGCCGAATTGAGCCGGCGCAATGGATTCAAGGATATCAAACTCGCCAGCCCCATCGACAGCGTAAAGGGGGCCATCCTGAGGAAGGAGTTTATGGAACAGGATGAATTCCCCGCCAGGCTTTTCAAAACCGAGGATAGTGCCTACAAATCAATTGGTGAAGTGTCAGTGAGGGAAATCATCATGATGACGTACAAAAACCTGATATATAAGATCGTGATCACAACCGACAAGGATCCTCGTGTAATGCAGGCATTGGAAAAATCCTTTGGTAAGTCAACCTACGTTCTGCGCACAACCAGCTACAACTGGAAAGGTGAGAACATCAGCCTCACCTTTCGCGCCCGCAGAAACAGCATCGAACTCATCTACCGCTCCTACCCCATCATCAGAATGATGCTTGAAGACAAAGGGAAAAAAGTAGACGAGATTGCCGAAGACTTCTAGCCCCCGCATGAACCCCGCAAGAACCCCGCAAGAAACTGCGGGGTTAGGGCAAAACAACTTAAAACCTCAACACATTATCACATTAACACTTAAACACTTCAACACTTACCTACCCCTTCTTCCACCGCCACCACCTCCATGACCTCCATGACCTCCACCACCTCCATGGCTACCGCCCCCTATATGACCTCCGCTTCCGCCTCGTGAACCACCGCCACTCCCCGATCCTCCAAAATGCATCGTTCCCGTACTGTGGGATGGCGTGGCCCGGTAATGATTCATACCCCGGTTATTAAGATGGCCGGCTTGAAAATTAGGCTGAGCCATCCGTGTAGGTCTATTGATGCTGCTGTTCATGGTTCCCCTGTAAGTATTGCGATAAGTAGGGGCATTGTTCAGGGTGCGTCCTGTTGACCAGTTGCGACTATTGTCAGGTCTGCTGCTATACCTGCTTCCATAGCGGGTCGAATAATGGTTCCTTGATCCATAGTCTCGTCCCCTGTAACCGTAGTCGTTGCGGTGGCCGTAGCCGTAGTAGGTACCATAGTGGCGGTACAACATCGGATAGCGCCTATATCCATAGCCAAAAAACCAATTCGAATAAATGCGCGATGGCAATCCCCACACCACAATCCTGCCGCCCGGCCCATAGTAGAATCCGGTGTGATAGTAAAAGGGTCTAGGGTACCAGATCGGCGCAGGATACCAATATGGATAGCTGAACCAATAAGGATATGGATAATTGGCATAATAATTATTCGACACATACGCGGGATTATATGGCTGGTCGTAGGACGCTGAGAAGTCCCTTGCCGCATTATTCATTTCGCCTGCAAGATTCGGGTCACTTTCCACCTCTTTCTTGTAAGCATCAAGGTCATTGGCATTTTGAACGGCAAGCTCACTATTCAACCTGTCCAACTCACCGGTTACTTCACCAGGATTGGCCTTATAGTCTTCTCCCAAATTTACAGTCAAGTCGATGTTGTCAGTAAGCAAATTCATCACATCGGGTCTGGAAACCACCTTTTGGAAGTCGTCCTGAATATCCTTTGGATAGTCAGAAATGATTTTCTGAAGCCCATCCTGCGAAGTCTTGTACATGCTGTTCATCCTTTGCAGGTCTTTGTAATGATTGCCGTAAATTTCCTCGAAGCTGTTTTGTGTCGCTTCGGGAAGGTCCTTCAGCAATGATTTTACTTCATTCGAACTTTTATTCCCTTCACCGGCCAACTGATTTAGCAAATCCGGAAAACGGCTTATCTCATAAAATTTCTCCTGTTCCTGGCGGGAGTACCCTGAAATCAGATCCTGAAAGGATTGACTGGAGCGCGCTTGAATACGCTCCAGCTGGACGAGGGCCTGGGGGTATTGCGCAACTTCCAGAATAGCCGTTCGCACATCCGCAGAATAGGGCGCTATCTCTTTCATCATATCGCGGTCAGACTTTACCGGGCTTTCGGCAGCGGATTGACACGGGGCATATTGGGCGAAAGACAGCAAGCCGGTTGCAAGAAAGATGCCCCTTAAATAACCATTCAGATTCTTCATACTGTTTCAGCAATTTGTCATTGCCATTTGAATTAGTAATGCTTAATAATCATGCCACAATGCGCTAAAGAAGGCTATTTCTTCAGATTCAGTCCCAAATTACGGCTGGCAGAAGGGAGGTTTGCAAAATGTCCAAACTACCAATTTGAAGGCCTCCCGTGATGAACAATGGGAGTTAGTTGACAATTGACAAAAGGAATTGGCAATAAGGGCAGTAGGCATCGATAATTAGTAATTAGTAAATCCAAAATCACTAATCGCAATTCTGCCCCATCTGCAAAAAATATCCCACTCGCTAAATA
>JBGPGZ010000187.1:0-7784 GCA_041484175.1 Cyclobacteriaceae bacterium
AGGCTTAAAGGTGGTAACCTGCCCCTGGAGAAATCCTCCTAATGCCGTAACACAGTTGATGGACATGGTCAGTTTTAGAAAAGATGCAACACCCGAAATGAAGGACAACTATCAGGGGATGGTGCAGACGGTGTGGTCTGGTGCGGAAGATTTCCTGGATGGTTTTTATGGCAAGAAGAATGATCCCTCTGCCGGTGATAAAACACCATGGAATTGTTTCAGAACGCTCTATAGTAAAATCAAAGAGGTCGATTGAAGGTCTAAATAGACTTAAAGTGGCCAAGGTGTCAAGACACCTCGAAGGTGTGAGACGTTCATTAACTATAAAAATCTCATAATACATAAGCATCTTATGTATCGCGGGAGCAACTCAATGTCCTTTTAGAAATACAAAAGAAGGCGGTTGCAAGACCGCCTTCTTATTTCAACGGGAGATTCTATTTTACCTCCTCGATTTCTTCTTTGCCGCTTTTTTCGTTGTCTTTTTTGTGGCTTTCTTTGCCACTTTCCTCGCTGCCTTTTTGACAACCTTCTTCACTTTCTTTTTCCCAGGCCTTTTCACGGCCTTCTTTGCTGCCTTTTTCGCCACCGGTTTCTTCGCCACTGATTTCTTTGCCGCCGCAATCTTTGCGGCCATCAAATTCAGCGCCGACCCTGCTTTGAACCACTCGATCTGTCCGGCATTGTAAGTGTGATTTACTTTGATCGTGTCTTTGCTGCCGTCTTTGTGATGAAGCACCAACGTCAGCGGTTTCTCCGGGGCGAATGAGGTCAGGTCGGTAAAATCAATGCTGTCGTCTTCCGCTACTCTATTGTAATCCCCTTCATTGGCAAATGTCAGCGCCAACATTCCCTGCTTCTTTAGATTGGTTTCATGGATGCGGGCAAAGGACTTGACCAGGATCGCCTTAATACCCAGATGACGAGGCTGCATTGCGGCATGCTCCCGCGAGGAACCTTCTCCGTAGTTGTGGTCTCCCACGACGATCGATGAAACGCCTGCCGCCTTGTAGGAGCGCTGGGTAGCGGGCACAGGACCGTATTGTCCGCTCAATTGGTTTTTGACGCTATCCGTCTTCTCATTAAAAAAGTTCGTCGCTCCGGTCAGGGTATTGTCAGAGATATTGTCAAGGTGTCCGCGGAAGCGCAACCACGGGCCGGCCATCGAGATGTGGTCGGTCGTGCATTTGCCTTTGGCCTTGATCAGCAGTTTGAGCCCTGTCCAATTTTTTCCATCCCAGGCGGGGAAGGGACTCAACGCCTGAAGCCGTTTCGAGTTGGCGTCGATCTTCACCCGCACCTTACTGCCATCCCTGGCAGGCGCCAGGAACCCGGGATCTTTTACGTCATATCCATTTGGCGGGAACTCTTCACCCTTCGGTTCGTCTAATTTTACCTGTTGTCCATCGGAGTTGGTCAGCGTGTCTCTCAGGGGATTGAATGTCAAGTCACCGGCAATGGCAAACGCAGTCGTGATCTCAGGAGATGCAACAAAGGCGTGTGTATTGGGATTGCCGTCATTGCGTTTTGCAAAATTCCGGTTGAACGAAGTAATGATGGAGTTCTTGCGGTTGGGATCGTTTGTATGTCGGGACCATTGACCAATACAAGGGCCGCATGCATTGGCCAATACAACGCCGCCCATTTGACCAAAAATGGAAAGAAAGCCATCACGCTCCACCGTGTAGCGCACTTGCTCCGAACCGGGTGTGATGGTAAACTCCGCTCTTGCTTTTAGCTTTTTATCAACGGCTTGTTTTGCCAGCGAAGCAGAACGGGAAATGTCTTCGTAGGAGGAGTTCGTGCATGAACCGATCAATCCGACTTCAAGACGCTGAGGCCAGCCGTTGGCTTTGACTTCTTGCGCAAATTTTGAAATGGGAATGGCGCGATCCGGAGTAAAAGGCCCATTGACGTGTGGCTCGAGCGTGGAAAGATCTATTTCAATAACCTGGTCAAAGTACTTTTCAGGATTGGCATAGACTTCGGGATCACCAGTCAGGTGTGCCTTCACTTTGTCAGCCAGCTTGGCTATTTCCGCACGACCCGTGCCACGTAGATAGGCTGCCATCTTTTCATCATAGCCAAATGTAGAGGTCGTAGCACCGATCTCAGCGCCCATATTGCAAATGGTACCCTTGCCTGTGCACGAAAGTGTTTGAGCGCCCGGTCCGAAATACTCAACAATAGCGCCGGTGCCGCCTTTCACGGTAAGGATGCCGGCCACTTTCAGGATCACGTCTTTCGATGAAGTCCAGCCACTTAGTTTTCCAGTAAGTTTAACGCCAATCAATTTTGGCCACTTCAATTCCCACGCCATGCCGGACATCACGTCTACGGCATCGGCACCGCCAACACCGATTGCCACCATCCCCAAACCCCCGGCATTTACTGTGTGCGAGTCCGTACCGATCATCATCCCGCCCGGGAATGCATAATTCTCAAGCACTACCTGGTGAATAATACCGGCGCCTGGTTTCCAGAAACCAATGCCATATTTATTGGAAACCGACTCAAGGAAATTAAATACTTCGCCGCTGGCGGTAATAGAATCTTTTAAATCTTGTTTTGCACCTTCTTTGGCAAGGATCAGGTGATCGCAATGCACTGTAGAAGGAACGAGAACCCTGGGAATGCCCCCCGACATAAACTGCAGCAGCGCCATCTGCGCGGTGGCGTCCTGCATGGCCACGCGATCGGGGGAAAAATCAACATAAGATTTACCCCGCCCAAAAGCCTGAACAGACTGATCCGAATGGAGGTGGGAGTAAAGAATTTTTTCAGAGAGTGTGAGCGGTTTGCCAACCGCTTTGCGGGCTTTGGCGATCCGGCCGGGCATGGCACCATACACAGCCTTGATCATGTCTAAATCGAATACCATAGTCTTTAAGATTCAGTTGCTAAATTAGTTATTGGGCCTTAGGCCTTAGGTTATTTCGCATTGATATAATTCAAGAACTCGCGCTTGCTGTTTTCTTCCTTGAATTTTCCTGTGAAGTAAGCCGTTCCGGTTTTGCTGTTCGTATCGCCGACACCGCGGGAGGCAACACACATATGATTGGCATCTACCACCACAGCAACGTGTTCCGTTTGGAGAATACGTTCCACTTCTTTGCCGATTTGCACGGTCAGACGCTCCTGGACCTGTGGCCGTTTGGCATAGTATTGCACGATGCGGTTGATCTTGGAAAGACCGATCACCTTTCCGCTTGAGAAATAAGCCACATGCACTTTTCCATAGATCGGGACAAAGTGATGCTCACAATGAGAATAAAAAGTGATGTCCTTTTCTACCAGCATCTGATCGTAGTTATACTTGTTTTCAAAAAGCCGGGGAGTTGGGCGGTTTTTCGGATTGAGCCCGCTGAATACTTCCTTCACATACATCTTGGCTACTCTTCGAGGCGTCCCTTGCAGGCTGTCATCGGTGAGGTCAAGGCCCAGGATGTTCATGATCTCACGGAAGTGCCCTTCGATCTTGTCGATTTTTTCCTCATCCCCTACTTCAAAGGCGTCTTCGCGCAGGGGAGTATCCCAGGAAGTTATAAAGTGATCATCTACTTCCGAATCGGGCGGCTTAATGGGTAGGATATTCAACGAAATTTCTTTCTGTCTCATACAGCTTAATTTTAAGATCAAATTGCGCGTCAATTTGCTGCCTCAGAATCCGCCAGATCACTATCGCGATGTTTTCCGCGGTAGGGTTCAGGGTCTTGAAGTAGGAGGTGTCCAAGTTAAGGTTTTTGTGATCAAAATGTTTTAGGATATGTCCTTTTATTATGTCGCTGAGCGCCTTGAGGTCGTACACATAACCCGTTTCCGGGTTAGGCTCTCCGGTGACCGTTACAATCAGTTCATAATTGTGTCCGTGGAAATTGGGATTGTTACACTTTCCAAAAACGGCATCATTTTTTTGGTCTGACCACGCGGGGTTGTACAACCGGTGGGCGGCGTTAAAATGTTCTTTGCGGGAGACGGCTACTTTCATTTTATTGTAGTTAGAACAGGGTTTTGGAAAAATCGTTCCGTGATCGGGCTTTAATTATTTTGAAAAGTTGGAACCTTAATTTAGGTTAAAAATGACGGATCGTAAAATTCGGTTTTTCAAGGTGGTTGTTATTATCTTCGGATTCACATGGGTGAAATTG
Organism: Cyclobacteriaceae bacterium; assembly: GCA_041484175.1. Taxonomy (GTDB): domain Bacteria; phylum Bacteroidota; class Bacteroidia; order Cytophagales; family Cyclobacteriaceae; genus ELB16-189. The sequence continues at coordinate 4,149 of JBGPGZ010000187.1, forward strand.
AAATGCAAAATATTTTTGTTGTAATCATTTTATTGGCGATTGTCACGGCGCTGGCCCAGGTTACCGATAAAATAAAAATTCCGTATCCAATACTGCTGGTTGTGGCCGGCATAGGGGTGGGTTTGGTGCCTGGGTTGCCGGCAGTCTCGCTTGATCCCGATGTGGTTTTTCTGATCTTCCTTCCTCCGGTTTTGTACGCTGCCGCATGGACAACATCACTGCCTGATTTCATCGCTGCGGCAAGGCCTATTTCCCTGCTGGCAATCGGGTGCGTCTTGTTCACCACTTCGATGGTGGCCGTTGCAGCGCACTATTTTATTCCCGGATTTGGCTGGGCAGAGTCATTCGTACTGGGGGCCATCGTTTCACCTCCGGACGCGGTTGCCGCTGCCGCAGCCACCAGGGGTCTCGGCATACCCAAGCGCATTATTACCATCCTGGAGGGAGAAAGCCTTGTAAATGATGCTACCGGTTTGATCGCTTACCGATATGGTATTGCGGCCGCTGCCACAGGTACTTTTATTTTTTGGCTGGCCGGTATCAACTTTATCTATGTAGCGGGGTTAGGCGTTATTCTTGGACTTATTGTCGGATTGATTTTTTTGTGGATTCATAAAATCACACCCGACAATCCATTGGCCGATACAACGCTGACGTTTTTGACGCCCTATACTGCCTATCTGATTGCGGAAGAATCAGGCGCGTCCGGTGTACTGGCTGTAGTGGCGGCCGGATTATTCTTGAGCCGGCGTTCTTCAGAGGTATTCAATCACCAAACGCGTTTACAGGCAAATTTTGTGTGGGAGACGGTTATATTTCTTCTCAACGGATTGATTTTTATTCTCATTGGACTTCAACTACCGCTCATCCTGCGAGACATGGATAGAATTCCCATAGGCAGTCTCCTCGCTTATGGTGTACTCATCAGTCTCACGACCATCGTCGTGCGGATCATTTGGGTTTATCCCGGCACTTACCTTCCCCGGTGGTTTAGCAAAAGAATCCGGCAACGGGAAGAGAGGCCGAGTCCGCGGCTGGTGAGTGTGGTGGCGTGGTCAGGGATGAGGGGTGTGGTATCGTTGGCAGCTGCATTGGCGCTCCCACTGACGGTCGGAGAAAATATTCCATTTCCCAATCGCGATCTCATTATTTTCCTCACCTTCTGCGTGATCTTTGCAACGCTGGTGTTACAGGGGCTTACGCTACCCAAACTTATCAAGTGGCTTGGGATTAAACCGGACGATCGCGAACTTCAAAAGGAGCACGATGCGCGGTTGAAGGTGGCGTCAGCAATGATCGAACATATTGAAGAGAATTATTCGCTGGCATTGAGTGAGAGCGCGTTGAATCAAATCAAGACCCGGTATGAAATCAGAATTCAACGAATCCGTAAGGATCAGACGAACCAGAGAATAAGCGAGGAACAAATCAATGAATTCCAGCGGCTGCGACAGTAACTGGTTACGGCCGAGCGGAAGGTCCTTCTCAAGATGCGCAAGGCGGGTGAGATCAGCGATGAGGTGTTGAGAAGCATTGAATATGAGCTGGATCTGGAAGAGACGCGCTTGCTGCTGGAGAGAAATGCGCAATAAAAAAGGGCCGTAGGGGCCCTTTATTTTGGAAGTCATGAATTTCAGCAGAACTCATCAAACACTTCTAGCAGATGCTGACCGATCATTTGCGCATTTCTGCCTTCGATATGATGTCGCTCTACAAAATGGACCAATTCGCCGTCCTTAAACAGGGCGATCGATGGTGAAGAAGGAGGATAGGGGAGCGTATATTCCCTTGCTTTAGCGACTGCTTCTTTGTCGACGCCGGCAAAAACCGTCGCCAACTTACCCGGTTTCTTATCAGCATGTTGCAGCGCCCACTTGATGCCCGGTCTGGCGGCTCCCGCCGCACAACCGCACACTGAATTAATGACCAGCAGAGTCGTCCCTTTTTGGTCTTTGAGTTCCGAGTCAACCTCGGCGGACGATTTCAATTCTTTAAAGCCCGCCATAGTCAGGTCTTCGCGCATCGGGGCTACTAATTGTTCGGGGTACATATTTTAAGGTATTATTTTAAGTTACATTTTATCAACAAAATTACATAAATCCAAGTTCCAATTTAGCGGCTTCACTCATCATATCTTGAGAGTAGGGCGGATCAAAGGTGAGTTCAATTTTGACGTCGTTGATACCCGCTATGGCCTTGATCTTTTGCTCCACATCACGCGGTATCGCCTCGGCCGAGGGGCAGGATGGAGAAGTCAACGTCATCAAAATAAATACGTTGTTGATCGGGAACACGCTGATCTCATAAATCAAGCCCAACTCATAAACATCCACCGGTATTTCAGGGTCGTACACCGTTTTGATCGCCTGGATTACTTGCTCACGCAAATCTGGCGTTCTGAATTCGGCGCTGGTGCTGGTCTCCTTATGTTCGGTAATTTCACTCATGACTTTACCGGGAGTTGCGTTTGGAAGGCGAGGGCATAGATTTTCATTTGCTTGATCATGGATGCGAATCCATTCGAACGCTGTGTCCCGATGAATCGTTCCATGCCGATCTTTTTCATAAAATACAGATTGGCATTCAGAATATCACCGGGTTGCTGACCCGAGAAGATCCGGATCAAAAGACTCACCAAGCCTTTGGTAATGGCTGTGTTGCTGTCTGCAGTAAAGCGAATTATTTCATGTTCCATCTGCGCCGTCAGCCACACTTTCGATTGACAGCCTTTGACAATGTTATCTTCCGTTTTCTCTTCTTCGATCATGGCCGGCAATTTTTGGCCCAATTCCATGATATAGAATACAGTCATTTCCATGTCTCCATCCAATAACGAGAATTCGTTGACGATTTCATCCTGGATTTTCTCAATGGTCATAACAACCTTATTTCAAGAATTTGATAATTCTGGCCACACCCTCCGCCAATTGGTCAATTTCCTCTTTCGTATTATAAACAGCAAAGGATGCCCTTACGGTTCCTTCTATCCCGAAGCCATCCATCAACGGCTGGGTACAATGATGGCCTGTGCGCACGGCGATGCCCCTGGCATCCAGCATCTGTCCGATGTCGAAAGGGTGTATGCCCTCAATGATAAAGGACAGAACGCTTACTTTTTGACGGGCGGTGCCGATGAGTTTTACCGATGGCAGACGAGAAAGTTTTTCAGTCGCATGGGTTAGCAGCTGATGTTCGTGCGCTGCCACCGACTCGTGGCCCAGCCCCTGGATAAAGTCAATGGCTTCTTTAAAGGCAACTACATCGGCGATGTTGGGCGTGCCTGCTTCGAACTTATAAGGCAGATCATTGTACGTTGTTTTTTCAAAGGTAACGTTCTTGATCATTTCACCGCCGCCCATATACGGAGGCATTTTTTCAAGAAGTTCTTTTTTTCCATACAAGAAGCCCACCCCGGTAGGGCCATACATTTTGTGCGCAGAGACGCAATAAAAATCACAGTTCAACGCTTGCACATCAATGATCAAGTGTGCCGCCGCCTGGGCCCCATCGATCAGCACAACCGCGCCAACGCCGTGGGCAAGGTGGATGATCTCCCGGATGGGATTGATCGTACCCAGACTATTGGAGGCATGATTGACGGCAACCACTTTTGTACGGGAAGTGAGGAGTTTTTTG
>JBGPGZ010000188.1:0-7779 GCA_041484175.1 Cyclobacteriaceae bacterium
CTCTCAGAATCCGCCTTATAAACACTCCACGTCCGCGTTTTATTTTTATCAGATTGGCAACCGGTAAGAAGGAAGACGCCAAAGAGAAAATGCGTTAGTCCTGGTTTCGCGTTGAACAGGTTGGAAAGGAATGTAAATGTTTTGATCATGAACATCATGCTGCTGGAGACCTTTATCCAAATTCAGGACCCAATATTGCAAATTGTTTTTTGGGTTCCCCTGGAAATGCATTGGAGCCCCTGTACATGCGGACCAGGGAACGCTGTTCCACGAAGCCGATGGACGAAAGCCATCTAACCCATTCCTGGGCATGAGACAAGACATCGAGGATGGCAGGACCTGGGCAATTCCGCAAGGCGGCCGAAACGAGATTGATAGCGCTGTCTAGGTCTTGAGCGACAACGGGGCCAATTTGCCCAAAGAGATGGCCCTGCCTGCCAAAGCAATACCCCTTCACCTGATTTTTCTCTTCGACCACGAAGGCATATGAAGGCGCGCCATTCCAAATCCATTCCAGCACCGATTCACGATCTGCTCCAAAAACCTGACGATCAAAACCTACTAACAAAGCCCAATCACTCTGGCGCATGGGTCGCGCCGTTGAAGCAGGCAATTTGTCCACCGGTACAGCACCTATGTGCACTCGGCTTAGCCGGTATTCATCGCGAAAATCCAATTTTAAATATACTTCGCGGCCTGCGGGGGTAGCATCCAGTTTGATGGTTTCTTCGTCCTTCAATATTTTTAACGATTCCCCCAGCAGTTGCATTCCTATTCCTTGCCTCTGCCTTGACGGATCAACCAGGACCATTCCGATCCAGCTAAAATGATGCTGATAGCGGATGGTCGTCACGGTTCCGATCACTTTTCCCCTTTCATCCACTCCCACACGGCAACCATCCGGGTTCTGGTGCAAAAATAATTCCCAATCGCGTGAGCGCTGATTCCATCCTGCAGAACGGCAAAGGGAAAGTCCGGCCGTGATGTCTGCCTCCTTCATGGAACGATAAACAATCATCTCGTTTCTGTTTTGCGGGGAAGAAAAGCAACGGCAGTCGTTCCAATCAGCGCGAGCACGATCAGGGCTGCAAACCCATTGGCATAACTTCCGCTTTGGTCGCGGATCCTGGCGGCCAGCATAGGAGCGAATGCTTCCAGCAATCCATCGGCGGTGATTACAAGCCCCATGACACGACCCATAACCCGGACGCCAAACAATTCAGCCGCCATCAAAGGAATGATCATGTAATCTCCTCCCAACGCAATTCCAAAAATAAAAGCAAAGACATAAATGACACCGGGCGTTGAGGCAGCGTAGAGCAAGGGAATGGAAACCGCAACCAACGTGTAAATCAGGATCATGACATATTTTTTCTGAATCCTGTCCGCAAGCCACCCCATCAACAGCCGTCCAATAATGCTGGCGCCAAGAACGATGGAGAGCACATTGGCGGCATATTGCTGTGAGTACTTTAAGTCGATGCTAAAAAACAATTTTAGATTCTGACTTGTACCGGCCACCGCACCGATAGAACACATGCTTCCTATGACAAGGAGATAAAATGACCTGCTCGTTAGAATTTCACGAAATGGCGTCTTGGGCTCAATTTGTTTGGTTTGCTCAACCCCTTCAGGGTTTTCTTTGACAAACCATGCCATCGGAAAGGCAATGGCGATCATGAGTATTCCTAAAATCATCAATGCTTCATGCCATCCAAAGTGAAGGTAAAGCGACTTTGCTACTTGTGGAACCAGCATACCTCCAAAACCGATACCCAGGTACGCAATTCCCATGGCCTTACCCCGGGCAGTGTCAAACCAGCGCGAAATCAACACCTGATTTGGTAACGGCCCGCCGCACATATAGCCCATGGCATTAAATAAATAAAAAAAATAGAGTTGCCAGAGCGACGTCATTATGCTTAAGCCAATCAAGGCAATGCCACCCATGACAATTCCGGATAACATCAAACGCCGGGGACCAAATCGATCAATAATCCACCCTGCAAGAAAACCAAAGAGCGGTCCCACTATGATTTTGGCAAATGCATTTCCGGATGTGACGGTGGCGCGTGACCAACCAAAATCTTTTACCCAGAAATCATAGAAAAAGGGAAGTCCATAAAACATGATACCCACCAATGAGAACAGGCTTAGAAAACCGGTCGCCCCGACTTGAAGTTGTCCTCTGCTTATTTTCTTATCTTCCATGCCTATAAGTTACATACCTTCATTTGTCACAAGGCCACCGGGATGACTTGCAATATTCATCATCCGGCTTTCACCTAAATATAAGTTAGAAAACAGGATATCCCCGGAAGGAGTTGGAGGGATTATTCTTCTGAAAAGGAATTCAAGAGTTTAATTAGATGCACCGTCCTATTTTTTAAACGCAAGTGTCTGAGCTTGCTTCTGAGCTTTCAACGCCAGTTCAGTAGCCAGAAAGCAATGCTCCTGTGACATAGCGGTTTCGGTCCGGTTTAGGATGTCATTCACCAGCTGATCACCGAATGGCAAAGGCTCTTTGCTACAATCGAAATAACGGGTTTCTTTATTGTCCACAACAAAAAGGTGATTGCCGCCAGCCCGCCCAGCTATGTCCACATTCTTCCGTAGTTCCATAAACCCTTCCGTGCCGAGCACCGTCAATCGGTCATCGCCCCAGGTATTGAGCCCATCGGGTGTAAACCAGTCGACCCGCATATATCCCATTCCGCCATCGCCGCGAAGGGTAGTGTCACCGAAATCTTCAAGACCTGGGTATTGCGGGTGATGAACATTGCCAACGTGAGCAACGACTACTTCCGCCTTCGTTGAGCCAGTAAGGAACAGGAATTCATCGCATTGGTGTGAGCCGATGTCGCAGATGATACCGCCATAAGAAGTGTGATCAAAGAACCATTCAGGGCGCGATTTCAGGTTTAGGCGATGAGGCCCAAGACCGATCGTCTGAATGACCTGACCAATGGCACCCGACTTCACAAGTTCGCCAGCCTTGACAGTTACACCACTTTCAAACCGGCCATACATAATGGCGTAAATGCGCTTGGTCTCCCGCTGTACTCGCTTCACTTCATCAAGTTGTTGCAGCGTAACAATACCCGGCTTGTCTGCCATAAAGTCTTTGCCATGTCGCATCACTTCAATGCCAAGCGGAGCGCGTTCGGAAGGGATCGATGCACTTACCACCAATTGGATCGAGTTATCCCCCAGAATCTCCTTTACATTGCGCGCGAGCTTTGCTTGCGGATAACGCTTGGAGAAGGTTTCAACCAGGGCGGCCTCCTTACCATAGAAGGATATCAGTTGCCCACCAGACCTGATCACGACTTCTACAAGATTGTAAATATGATCATGGTTAAGCCCTATTGCCGCGAACCGAATTGGCGAGACTCCGGCGAGTACTTCTTTCCTCCGGTCTCGCATTTGAACTGGCCTTGAAACAAGGCTGTCCCCTGAAATTCTTAGAGGCAGTGCGGTTACGGCAAGACTTGCCGCAGCGGCGATGGAATGCTTGATAAACTTGCGTCTGTCGGATTGTGGGTTTTTCATCTTTTCTGGTTGAGTGCGGTAAAGAAATTCAGATTTCGGCGCGCTCGGCCTCAATCATTTAGTTGCGGGGATTGAATTAAAGCAGTAAGTTAGTAAGGAAGAAAGTTTCAATGCGTGTCTCAGTCCTGAAAATTGATAATCAAGGATAAATGGAACTAACGCAAGATGTACGGGAAAAACCAATCCTGGTATCCAACGGCATTCCCCTTGCTCCCGTTGTATCCCAACGACTTTATTCCCTGGATGCACTCCGCGGTTTTGATATGTTTTGGATCATCGGGGGTGCGGACATTTTTCGCACTCTTACTACTGCAACCGGCTCGCCGAATTGGAGTTTCATTTCAAATCAGTTTACCCACGTGGCCTGGAATGGGTTTCATATTTATGATCTTATTTTCCCTCTTTTTCTGTTCCTCGCTGGCGTGGCCACACCGTATTCTACAGGCCGGGAGCTGGAAAAGGGAAGGTCCAGGGAAGAATTATTGTTCCGCGTGATAAAGAGGTGTTTGATCCTTGTGCTTTTGGGCATGATCTATAATAACGGGCTTCAGTTGCGCCCGCTTTCCGATATCCGGTTCCCCAGCGTGTTGTCAAGGATTGGGATCGGATATATGTTTGCGAACATCATTTATTTATACTCCAAAGAGCGGACGCAAGTGATCTGGTTTTTGGGGCTGCTCATTGGCTATTGGTTGCTGTTAAAATTTACTTCAGCCCCAGGATTTTCGCCCGGCGATCTGACCATGGAGGGAAATTTCGGTTCGTATTTTGACCGGTCTGTACTTCCTGGAAAGCTCTCTCTGGGAATCCACGATACAACAGGATTCATTTTTAATATTCCGGCCACCAGTACGGGCCTGTTGGGTGTTTTGGCTGGAAATCTGCTAATAAGGAACGCCCTGACGCCTCAAAGAAAGGTCGGAATGTTGGCTGCCGCCGGAGTTGTGCTTCTGGTTCTCGGCCAACTTTGGAGCCTTGATTTTCCAATCAATAAGAATCTCTGGTCGAGTTCTTTCGTGTTGCATACGGGAGGCCTTAGCCTGATCCTGTTGGCGATTTTCTATTACATCATTGATGTGCGAGGATATAAAAGCTGGGCATTTTTCTTTAAAGTTATTGGCATGAATTCCGTCCTGATCTATATGTCATGGCGGTTTGTTGATTGGGATTATTCAACCAATGGTTTTTTTCAATGGCTGGGCCAACTGGTGGGCGATCCATTTAATATCGTAGTTATTATTTTATGTAAGTTGGCAATCGAGTGGGGTTTGTTGTATTTCTTATATAAGAAGAAGGTATTCTTACGGGTGTGACAGTTTGTATTTCTTTGTGATTTCGTGCCCTTGTGGCTGCAAAGACTTTTTGCCAAGGAACCAACTTCTTTATTATTACTTTTTGCCTTAAGTATCAAGGAAGTATAGCCGCCACAAAAACACCAGGACACCAAGGAATTCAAAGGATTGGTTATCGGTTCTGGTGTAACTACGAGGCAGTTATGAATTGGATGACAAATCGAATAGTTTGTAGATGAAAGCAAATAAAATCTTTATCATACTCTCAGGCGCCATGATATTTATGCTTGCGGCGGCTTGGGTACCGTTTCCCGGGAATAAGTACGCTCGTCAGGTTTATTCAACCGCGATGAAGCCCCAAGACTATTTGTATGTAGCGGTGCCGGGAATTCGCAACTACCTTGAGTATGGGGGACATGGCGTGTTGGTCTTTGACATCACCAACAATCATGAGTTTGTTAAACGGATTCCAACAAGGGGGCTTGGCAGCGACGGAAAGCCCTCGAACGTGAAAGGCATCTGCGTTAGCATAGCTTACAATAGCCTTTACGTTAGCACGCTGGAAGCGCTCCAACGCATCGATTTGGCCAGCGAAAAAGTCTTGTGGGAGAAAACATATGAAGGAGGGTGCGATCGCATGGCAGTCTCACCGGATGGAAAGTTGATCTATCTGCCTTCGCTGGAAAAAGAACATTGGAATGTTGTTGATGCGAACACGGGAGATTTAGTCGCCAAAATATTCACAAACTCAGGAGCCCACAATACAGTCTACGGACTTGACGGCGCTCAGGTTTATTTGGCGGGGTTGCGGACAACAACGCTGGGAATAGCAGATACAAGGACCCATGCAGTCACCAAACAAGTTGGACCCTTTAGCGCACCGATTCGTCCCTTTACGGTTAATGGTTTGCAATCACTTTGCTTTGTAAATGTCAACGGGTTGCTTGGATTTGAAATCGGGGATATAAAGACGGGAAAGAAGCTTTATCGTATTGAAGTGAAAGGATTCGAAAAAGGACCGGTGAAACGGCATGGCTGCCCAAGTCATGGCATCGGTCTCACGCCCGATGAATCCGAAATCTGGTTATGCGATGCATTTAATCAACAACTGCATGTTTTTGATAACAGGGTCATGCCCCCTTCACAAAAGACCAGTGTTAAATTAAGGGATCAGCCTGGTTGGATTACATTTAGCCTCGACGGAAAGTACGCTTACCCATCGACTGGTGAAGTGATTGATGTGAAGACCCGAAAAGTCATTGCAACACTCAAAGATGAGAACGGTAACGATGTGCAGAGTGAGAAGCTGGTGGAGATCTGGATCGAAGATGAGCAATCGGTGAAGGCAGGGGATCAATTTGGAGTTGGACGCGTCCTAAACGGTAATCGGTGATCGGTGGGATTGGTCATTGGCCATTAGATTAGTCATTGGTCATTAGTCATTGGTAGATGCAGTGGCGCGTGGCAAATTGGTTGCCAGCGTCGATTTGAGATCTGAATCTTGCATTTCGAGGAGTTGCTCCCAACTCCCAATGACCAATGACTAATGACCAATGACTGATTTCCCGGTCTCAACCCGTTCGATCTTTCCAACCAGAAATGTATACGAGCACGCACCGAGCAATCCGAGCGTTCCAACAAAGACGAGCGCTGGTTCGAAATTTCCGCCACGGGCCAGAAAGCCAATCACGATGGGAACAACAATGGAAGCCAGGTTTCCGCTGAAATTAAAAACACCACCTGTCAACCCGATCAAATGCTTTGGCGACAGTATCGATACAAAGACCCAGGTAATGAGGGCCATGCCGGAGCCAAAAAAAGCAAGGGACATAAAAAAAATAACCAGTGCCGTATCGTCAGTGTAATTAGCCCCGACAATACTCATAGACAATACAAGGCCGACAATGACAGGTGTCTTGCGGGCCATTCCCACCGACCAACCCTGCTTCACCAGATAATCGGATGAAAATCCTGACAAAAGCAGACCCGCACAAGCTGCAAGGAAGGGCACGGAAGCCAGAAATCCAGATTTAATGAAGTCCAGCTTTCGGTATTGTACCAAATATGTTGGAAACCAGGTAAGGAAAAACCAAAGCATGGAATTAACACAAAACTGACCGATGTAGACTCCCCACAGCGTCCGGCTGGAGAATACTTGTCTCAGATTGTCCCAACGCCAGGGAGTATTTGGTCCCGTATTTGTTACCCTTACAAGACCTCCACCGTTTTCGATGTAATCCAGTTCAGCCTGACTGACGCGCGGATGATTGAGGGGGTCGCGGTAGATCAGGTACCAAATCATTGCCCACACGATACCTGTTAATCCGGTAACAATAAATAATCCTCTCCATCCCGCATATTGCTGAATCGCAACCAGAACTGGAGTTAGAAAGGCCAAGCCGATAAACTGTCCCGAGACATATAGTGCAATGGCCGATGCTCTTTCGCTGTCCGGAAACCAACTGGTAGCGATCCGGTTGTTGATAGGATAGGAGGGTGCCTCAAAAGTCCCTGTTGCCAGCCGAAAGCCAAAGAGCTGGGTAAATCCATTTACTAAACCCTGACCGATCGTGGCCAACGACCAGGTCACCAAACAGAACGCATATAGAATGCGCGGACTAAAGCGGTCGGCGATCAATCCGCCTGGAATTTGCAAGAACGCGTACGTCCATCCAAAAGCGGAAAAGATCAAACCCAACTGAACGCTTGACAAGTCTAATTCTTTGCTAAGGACAGGGCCGGCGACGGAAATATTGGATCGGTCAAGATAATTGATGACCACATTAACGAACACAAGCGCCAGCATTGCGTACCGGACCCTTGTTCTTTTATTTGCGTCAATTAATTCTTCCATACGAAGGGTCATTGGTTATTGGTAATTGGTAATTAGTAATTAGTAATTAGTCATTAGTCCTACTCATGTTAGACTGCTGGC
>JBGPGZ010000189.1:0-7756 GCA_041484175.1 Cyclobacteriaceae bacterium
ATGTCATTCCCGTCTCGATGGTCACCCAATGCCAATCAGTCGTATAATTATACAAAGAGTCAGCCCGTATTTCATCCATCCAGGTGCTCACCAGGGCCAGCGACTCCTGTCCCAGGAGAAGCTTGATTTTCTTTCTGGCTCCCTGCGTCAGGTAGTGTTCAGCAAATAGACCGGTTGCCCGGTGACCCGTGGGTCCCCAGCCAAATCCTTCCAGGGTAATCACACAAAAAAGCGAGTAAACAACAACTTTCTTCATCTCGAAAAATAATCGTTCCTCCGTAATATCCATATTTCCCGTCAAATGAAAATTTTCGGCGATTAAAAGTCTAAATTTGGGAACCGGGCATGGAAACAACATTGAAGCTATCGGCCGTTCTGATCGCCAATCAACTTGATATCAAGGGCATAAAATCCTTCCTGACCCTCAAACCCCTGGCCGATTCCTCCACCGAGTTACTTTACGGCTTTGGGGATGACCATTATCAATACTACTTCAATTATGGCGTCCTTGTTTCCTCCGGCTACTCCTGGGAAGAAATAAAACAGGCCGTCAATGCGATTCAGCCTTATCAGCGAAATCCGTTGCAAACCTCGTTGCGCGATGACTATGAGATCAAGGCCATCCCCGGCAGCGAGATGGCATTTGGTTTTGAGCAGCTTACAGTTGACCACCTTGATGCCAGGGTAATTCGCATTGCGATGTTCAACCTTGCGCAGTCCGTGGCATTGGATCATTACCATGGCGTATCCGAAACACTCCTCACGGAAGTCCGGACCTTTACACGCGGTCTCGAAAACACCGGGAAACTGCTTATCAGTCGCAAGAACATGCTGAAGTTTATCGGTAAGGCGCTGAACACCCAGAACGACATAGCCGAGAACATTTACATTTTTGACGCTCCTGAACTGGTTTGGGATGATGAATATCTCGACGCGCTTCACAAAGGCTTGCTCCGGCATTTTGAACTACGCGTACGCTTTAGCGAATTTGAATATACATTGCGTATCATTGAAGATAACCTGCGGGTCTTCCGGGAGATTTCCAACCAACGCCAAAGCAATACGCTTGAGTGGATTATCATCGTCTTGATCCTGGTGGAGATTTCTCATTTGTTCCTTTCAAAACTCTTTTGAAAACGAATTCAAAGACAATCACGAATGTGCAACCAAGAATCACGCACGGAGTCAATTCAATGGATCGTAATTCGTAATTTTGTAATTCCTGATTAATATATCACGATTAGTTACCAACACCCCATGTCACAACGCCAGGCGCTCTTTCTCAACTTTGATATCAAGGCCCAACCTGATGAAGTGACGTGCGGGCCTACGTGCCTGCATGCATTGTACCAATATTACAGCGACACTATTTCGCTGAAAGAGGTGATCAAAGAGGTAAAGAACCTAAAAACGGGCGGCACGCTCGCCGTAATGATGGGCAACCATGCATTGCAGCGTGGCTACCAGGCGCATATCTACACCTACAACCTGAATATTTTTGACCCCTCGTGGTTCAAGCATTCGTCAAAAAAAATGGTAGAGTTCCTCCGGCGTCAAATGCGATACAAGTCAAAGAGCAAGAAGCTCCAGGTAGCCTCCAAGGCCTACATCAAATTTCTCGAAGCCGGGGGTAATATTCTTTACGCCGAACTGAATGAACAATTGATCAAGGGATACCTGCGGCGTTCCATTCCGATTCTGGCGGGCTTGAGTGCTACCTATTTATATGGTACGTCCCGCGAAATTCCGACGAATAACAGATATGATAGCATTCGGGGCGAGCCGGTAGGCCATTTTGCAGTGATCAACGGATACGATGAACCGCACAATTACGTTTACCTCGCCGACCCCATGAACCCAAACCCCTTGAAAAGCCAATATTACAGCGTAAATTTTGACCGGCTTATCAACAGCATCATGCTGGGGATCGTTACTTATGATGCAAACCTTCTCATTATTGAACGCAAGAAGAAAAGTTGAGAAGTAAGGAGTAAGAAGCAAAAAGTAAGAAGTAAGAAGCTAGAAGTAAGAAGCAAGAAGCAAGAAGCAAGAAGTAAGAAGCAAGAAAGGGGAAGCCGGTAATCGGTAGCATTACCATTCTGGAAATCCGGTAAATCCTTAAATCCTGATCATGCCTAAACTCATCGTCGTAGAGAAACCTGAGAACTGGAATTTCAATCTGGAGGACGTGGAAGTCGTTTCTCCGGATGATTACATTTCCAAGGAGTCCTATCAATCGACCAAGAATCTGAAAGTCCTCAATCTCTGTAAGTCGTACCAGTACCAGAGCGAGGGTTATTATGTGTCGCTGCTGGCGGAGGCACGTGGCCATAAAGTATTACCCGGCGTTTCCACTATCCAGGACTTGCGCTTTCCTTCGATCCTGCGCAATGATTCACTCGACTTTGATGAGCTCATTCAGAATACCTTTAAGATCGAGCCCTATGACAAGGTGGAATTCAATATTTATTTTGGCACCACACAGTCGGAGCATTTGAACAAGCTGGCATTGCAACTATTTCAACTGGTGCAAGCCCCTTCGCTGCGGGCTTCGTTTTCAAAGAAAACCAAGTGGGTATTACAAAGCATCAAGCCGATCAGCTTGAATGAAGTACCTGAAACGGACAAGCCCTCGCTTGTGCTCGCGTTGGAAAAGTATTTTCTTCGAAGAAGGGACTATCGGCAAGACAAGCGGAAATACGATATGGCCATCCTCGTCAATCCGGAAGACGAACATCCTCCGTCGGACGACCGGGCGCTGAAAAGGTTTTACAAAGCAGCGCTGGAAGCGGGATTCAACACTGAATTCATCACGAAAAATGACTTCGACCAGATCATCCAGTACGATGCCTTGTTTATCCGGGAGACTACCAACGTTAACCATCACACATTTCGTTTTGCCAAAAAGGCGGCCTCCCTCGGCCTGGCGGTGATAGATGATCCCGGGTCCATCCTGAAGTGTACCAACAAGGTTTATCTCCATGAACTGCTCCATACGAATAAAATCCTTACTCCGAAGTCGTTCGTAATCTCCGAAGAGAACTGTCTGACGCTAAACGGGAAAATGGCATTTCCGTTTATCCTGAAGCAACCCGACGGCGCATTTTCGAAAGGCGTCTTTAAGATCAATAACCTTGCGGAGTTCGAGAAAGTACGTGAAAGCATGTTTGAAAAGTCGGACCTGCTCATTGCGCAGGAGTTCCTGCCAACTCCCTTCGACTGGCGTGTCGGTATTATTGACAGCCAGGTAATCTACGTTTGCAAATATTTTATGGCCTCCGAACATTGGCAGATTGTCAACTGGAGCGCCAACAAAGAAACCTCACGCGATGGCGAGGTGGAATCCATTCCAGTAGACCAGGCGCCTTCCGGTTTGCTGAAGACTGCCTTGAAAGCCACTTCGCTGATCGGCAAAGGGCTCTATGGAGTAGATATGAAAGAAGTAGACGGGAAATTTTATGTCATCGAAATCAATGATAATCCGAATATTGATGCCGGCATTGAAGACAAGATTCTGAAAGACCGCCTGTATGAGATCATCATGGAAGTATTTTTAAACAAAATCAAATTCGAGAAATGATTCAACCTTCACGCCTCCACCTCTTCCAGGGCTACGGCATCGAACTGGAGTATATGATTGTGGACAAAGATACACTGGCGGTAAGCCCGACGACAGATAAGTTACTCAAGCATGAACTGGGCACGTATGGAAGTGATTTTGAAAATGGCATAGTGACCTGGTCAAACGAATTGGTGCTGCATGTCGTGGAGATAAAATCCACAAAGCCCGAATCCAATTTTAGTGAGTTGGAGAACGCTTTCGCTGATAATATTGTACGAATCAATGCGATCCTCAGTCAGTGGAATGCCATGCTGATGCCTACAGCCGCGCACCCGTTTATGGACCCGCTTACTGAAACCAAACTCTGGCCTCATGCCGACGACAATGAAGTATATGAGGTTTATAATAAAGTTTTCGATTGCCGTGGTCATGGCTGGTCCAACCTGCAAAGCACGCATTTGAACCTGCCGTTCTATGATGATGAGGAATTCGCAAAACTTCACGCCGCGGTTCGCTTGGTACTTCCTATTTTACCCGCATTGTGTGCAAGTTCGCCGATTTTCGAAGGAAAGGTCACCGGATCCTTGAATACGCGTCTCCATTATTATAAGACTAACCAATCCAAGATCCCGTCCATCACCGGAAAGGTCATTCCCGAGGCAATCTTTTCGAAACGGATTTACCTTAATACCATCTATGAAAAAATAAAAACAGACATTGCTCCTTTTGATCCGAATAGCGTACTCAATCCAATTTGGGTGAATTCACGCGGAGCCATTCCCCGATTCGACCGGGGCTCCATCGAAATCAGACTAATGGATATCCAGGAATGCCCCTCTGCGGATATGGCAATCAATGAACTGGTGATTGAAACGATGAAGGCCTTGGTAAACGAAAAATTTATTGATTTGCAGGGTCAAATGAAAATACACACAGAAGGGCTCGCGAAGATCCTTGACGAAGCCGCGCGGATCGGTCAATCAGCAAAAATATCCTCCCCTGAGTATCTTGATGTTTTTGGTATGAAAGAGATTGCCACTATAAAACAACTATGGCAGCACATCTTGGACCGATTAATCCGGGGCAACGATGCACTTGAGAAATGGCAACCGGAACTTTCAATCATCTTAACGGAAGGCACACTTTCAGACCGGATCCTGAGTGCCTTGAATGGCGATTACTCGCATGAGCATATCAAGACTGTTTACAAAAAATTGAGCGCATGCCTGGCCCAAAATAAGATGTTTGTTCCATAGCCCACGTTCTTTCGAAGTCGAAATTGAATACGCTCACAGCGAGCACTACGAAAGCACAAGGATCACTGGTGGCCTTTGTGACAAATTGGAATTCGAATCCTGAAAATCCTTAAATCCTTATTAAGTCCTGGTCAGATAGTCCGGTAAGCTCACGCCGCTTTTTAATGCAACATCAGGAATAACCGGCTGCCTTTTTATCGCCAGTGGTTGCACACCGGCCCACACATCAAGCGCATAATCTTCTTCATCATCCAGGGGAGGACCCGTACGCACTTTGGCGGAGGCTTCGGTTATGGGAAAAGCAAGGACGAGCGTGGCTTTCCACTCCCCTTCCGTTGGCTTGCGAACATCGGCCCAGCGACCCGGGCACATTTTTTCAGTAAATGACTGGAGCACCTGGTACAAAACATCCTCCTGCGTCACCACTTCGCCCTGGCTAAAGACGACCACCGACCTGTAGTTGACAGAATGGTGGAAGGCCGAACGGGCAAGTACAATCCCGTCAATCAGGGTCGCGCCGATGCTTACAGGGATTTTATCCTTGGCAAGCGCCCGCATATAATGACTACCGACCGACCCATGGAGGTAGAGCTGGTCGCCTACGCGAACAAAACCCGTAGGTATCTGAAATGCCTGGCCGTCCACAGCATAGGCCAGGGTGCAAAATAGCGCTTCATCCAAAATGGAGTAGATGGTGTCTTTGTCATACACTCCCCGCTTGGGCAGACGTGTGATTTTGGTTTTATCGGTGATGGAAAATTGGCTCATGGGGTAAGGTGTTGAAGTGTTAAAGTGTTGAAGTGACCTTGCATTTAATGGATCGTAATAAAGGAGTCATAGCATAAAGTCATTTTGGTTTTCCTTTGATAACAAAGCAATGATCAAAGCGTTCCATGCCGATCTTTGGGTAGTAACCCACCGCGGCGGGGGCGGCCAGGAGAATCAGCATGGTTTTTTCTCCGGCTACCTTGCAGGTCTCATCGATCAACTTCTTTCCAATGCCCTTTTTTTGATAAGCAACGTCCACGGCCAGGTCCGAGAGATAACAGCAAAATGAGAAATCACTGAGGGCACGGGATATCCCGACCAGTTGATCGCCTTTCCATGCCGTGATCAGAATATTGGCGTAGTCCAACATTTTTTGAATACGATCGGGCTCATTGACCGGTCTGCGTTGGTCCAGTGTAGATCGTCTCAAAAGATCGATGAACTCGTCCGCGCTAACCTTTTTGTGGCTGCTATATTTGATTTCCTGCAACGTTCGGATTTTCATCGCCTATTTTTTGTTGATCTTTTCGATCATGTATTGAGTAGAGACAACGGTGGCAAATTCTTCCTGAAGACCGATGAGAATCAAAGCAGGTTCACTTTTCATAATTCAGAATCTGTAAAACAACTTTTCCAAACCGGTTGGCTGTTTCCAAATGTTTTATTGCTTTCTCAATTTGTTCCAGCGAAAACGTTGCGTCGATGACGGGACGGAGTTGGTGCTTGTGCACGAAGTCCAACATCGATAGAAATTCGTCCCGCGTTCCCATCGTCGTTCCAAAGATCGATAGTTGTTTCCAAAAGAGAATGCTTGGGGCGATATTCGGGATGGCCCCGGACGTTCTTCCAAAAATAACGAGTCGGCCTCCGGGCAATGCCAACTCAAGCAAGTTAACGAACTGCTCTCCACCCGCGCTATCAACGATCACATCAAAGCCACCCGCTTCCTTTTTTGCCTTCTCCAGCCAGTTAGGTTCCTTGTAGTTAAAACCTCCGGATGCACCTAACTCAATCGCTCTTTGCAATTTGCTTTCGGATCCGGAAGTAACATAAACCTTTGCTTGAAATGCAATTGCAAACTTCATTGCCCACAACGCGGACCCTCCCCCAATACCCGTGATAAGCACTTTCTCACCAGGCCTCAACCGGGCTTTAGTGAAAAGCGCCCGGTATGCTGTCAGCCCGGAAAGCGGTAAGGTCGCCGCCTCGTGAAAGGACAGATGCTCCGGCTTTTCAAAAACATGGTCTTTTGCAATAACGATGTAGTCGCTAAAGGTACCATGGTCAGGGAAACCCAGAATTCTGAAAGAATCGCCCTGCACCACTGGATTTTTGCCCCATCCCAGGCTTGGGTTGATAACCACTTCCTGCCCGATTAGGTCAGGATCTACCTCCTCCCCCACTGATTCAATAACGCCACTTCCGTCGGAACCGAGAATGATACCATCCGGCAGCGGTGCCGATTGCTCCTGCAGAATCCAAACGTCCCGATGGTTCAAAGCGGCATAGTAAAGACGCACAAGGACCTGCTTCGCGGTCGGCACGGGTGTTTCAACTTTTTTAACAATCAGCGGATGATCTTTTCCCCTGAAGAAAACTGCGTTCATAGATCCCCTTATTTTCCGGGGATGATATAATTCCACCCATGCACATCAGGCGCGTATCCAAGACGGATGTCATGAAGCTGACGTTTTACGCGTTGCTGGAAACTATTCTCTCCTGCGGGAGAAATGGCATAGTCTTTCCCGCGGATATTGATTCGTGCGATCGGTGCTACCACGGCGGCGGTACCGGCACCAAAGATCTCTGTCAAGGCCCCACTTACAATTCCTTCTTCCAGCTCCTCTACACTAACTTTTCGCTCCTCCGTTGGGAAACCCGTGTCTTTGGCAAGCGTGAGGATGGAATCTCTCGTTACGCCATCGAGGATGGCGGATGAAAGCCGCGGGGTCACAAGGTTTCCCTGGAAGACAAACATAACGTTCATCATGCCGGCTTCATCAATATAGCGATGCTCTTTGTGGTCAGTCCAAAGTACCTGGTCGTAACCTTGCTTGCGGGCGAGTTGGGTTGGATAAAAAGCACCGCCGTAATTTCCGGCGCACTTGGCATAACCGGTTCCTCCTTCCGCAGCGCGCGTAAAGTGGTCTTCGACTTTGATGGTGAACGG
>JBGPGZ010000190.1:0-7735 GCA_041484175.1 Cyclobacteriaceae bacterium
GGCTAATGGTTGGTAAGGTTAAACAGAATTCCTTGGTAACAATTTTCTGTAACAGGCCAATAAAAAAAACAAAATGCGCGGTGGCTCCCCTACAGGCATGTCCACCGAAGCCCTGGCGTAGGTGGAGGTCAGGGGCGAGCGTGGGATTCGAATTACATCCCGCCGCACGCCCTTCTTTTCCCTGGGAACCAGCCCGCAGTCTAGCATGACAAAGTAGGACTAGGGTCTGGAGACTCAATCCATTATCTTTCACTACCCTATGGAAAATCTCTTCAGAAACATCCGTCGGATCATCTCTACAAAAAGATTTGAAGAACTCGACCATTTGAAGATTGAGAAACCCTCCACCTTTAACTGGGTAACCGAAGTATTCGAGAACATCAACGTAAAAGATCACCCGCAGGCCCCTGCCTTGATCTGGACCGATGGAAAGCAAACCCTCCATTTTACCTTTTTGGAGATCAGCAAGGAATGCAACCGGTTTTTGAATTTTCTCCGTAACCACGGCGTGCAACAGCAGGACGTGCTATTTTCTCAAATGCCGTTGTTGCCGGCAAATTGGCTTTGCTATCTGGTAGCCATGAAGGGTCGCCTTCGGTTAATTCCCGCTGCCTCGATACTCGGTGTGCATGACATTGTCTATCGCTTTGGCAAGCTGATGCCCAACGTTGCGATTGCCGATTTGGACAACGCCATAAAGATCGATGAGGCGGAAATACTCAGCGGCAAATCGGTCCCGCTGAAAATTATAGTCAATGCCGCGAAGGAAGGCTGGACTTCTTTTGATTTGATCGGCAAAGAAGCTGACCGTGCCGCTGCGGTCCAGTCAAAACCGGATGACGCACTCTTTCTGTTTTTCACTTCTGGCACAACGGGCATGCCGAAGATTGTCACGCATACTCATTTGAGTTATCCATTGGGTCATCTTACCACCGCTTCCTGGATTGGGTTGAAGCATGGGGACATTCATTATAATATCTCGCAACCCGGCTGGGCAAAATTTGCGTGGAGCAGTTTCTTCGCTCCCTGGAATTAAGGGCCACCATTTTTGCGTTCAATCAGGCCGGAAGGTTCAATGCAAAAGAACAATTGCAAGTGCTGGAACAGCATAAAATAACCACGTTCTGTTCGCCTCCTACGGTCCTGCGGATGTTGATATTGGAAGATTTGAAAGCCTACAAATTAAACCTGCGGGAATGTGTCGCTGCCGGAGAACCGCTTAATCCGGAAATAATCGAAACCTGGAAGCGTGGCACGGGGTTAACCATTCGCGATGGGTATGGGCAAACAGAAAGTTCGTGCCTTGTCGCTAATTTGCCGGGTAGCAAATTGAAATTTGGCTCGATGGGCAAGCCTACTTTTTTATATGATGTGGTGATTGCCGATGACAGCGGAAATGAATTACCCGTAAGTGAAGAAGGCAACATTACTATAAAGACCACGACTGGTAGGCCGAACGGTATTTTTACAGAATACATGGGTGACCCGGGGAAAAAGAAGGACGTATTCAAGCATGGATTGTACTACACGGGCGACAAGGCGTACCAGGACGAAGATGGTTACATCTGGTTTGTTGGCAGGGACGATGACGTGATCAAAACATCTGACTATCGGGTAGGACCTTTTGAAGTGGAAAGTGTTTTGCTCGAGCATGAATTCGTGGTGGAGTCGGCGGTGGTAGGAAGCCCCCATCCTATAAAAGGATTTGAGGTAAAGGCATTTATTATTCTTGCCGCGGGCCTTACACCGGATAAATTCCTGGCTGATGAAATTTTTGCTTACGCACGAAAAAATTTGGCTCCTTACAAAATGCCGCGTATCATTCAATTTGTAACCGAGTTGCCAAAAACCATCAGTGGGAAAATTAGAAGGGTTGAACTAAGGGCAGCCGAGGCTCAACGAAAAGCCAAAAATCAGAAGGGGGAAAATGAGTTTTTTTATTCCTGATCAATGGTTGAAATAAATTACGAACTAAAAATAATTAAGAATTACGAATTACGGGAGAGCGCAATTGCGAATTGAGCTCCAAAGTCCCATAGGGACGAGATATTGGAAAACAGGAATAAGCATTGAAGTTTAAGTCCCGTAGGGACGTGATATCCCCGCCCGCCGAAGCGTTTCGCGTAGGCAGGGGTCCAACATCGCCAATACCTGCCACCGAAAGGATATTCCGTTCCTACGGAACTTGATAACCTTGACGATTCGTTGTTACCAATATTTCGTTCCTACGGAACTGAATGCAATTACAGGCGAAAAAATTCAGCGGTTAAAAGAAATCCCGTAAGCGCGATCCACTCGCGCATAGCGACCGTCTTTACCGCGCAGCATTGATTACAAAATTACGAATTACTGGACTTAACTATTGACTTAATTAAATCCATTCAACACAAACGCGGCCCAATAGTAAGGCTCCGGGTGATCCGCCTTTACGGCTTGCTGTGCGAGCTGATATGCCTGATCGATGGTACCGTTTTTGATCCATTGTTCATAAAACGCTACCATAAACTGCTGGGTTGCTTCATCGTCCACTTTCCACTGGCTCATTAAAAGCCTTTGTGCGCCGGCCATAAAAAACGCTCGCTGCAACCCATAGACGCCTTCACCGTTTTTTACTTCGCCCAACCCGGTTTCACAAGCCGACAAAACAACCAGCATGGTGTTATATAATGGAAGTGTCGATGCTTCATAGGCCGTTAGAATGCCGTCGTCCTTTGCGGGATCGGTCAGGTGTGGTTTCCTTTGACAGCCCGCCATGAGTAAGCCCGACTGGAGCAAGGGGTTTTGAAACTGGTCGTTGGTGGAAATGGCGGCAGGAATAAAATATCCGTGGGTTGCGATATGAAGAACGGATGGTTGTTTTACCTGTTTCAGTTTTTCTTCTGTTGCTTCACCACCATCGAATTCGTAATAACGGATATGATGGCTAGACAACAATGTCACCAGGTCAGAAAGCTCTTTTTGCGTGCCAGCCAAATCACTGATGTTGTCCAGATCAAGGGACCGGGTCATATTCGTTGTGCGTGCGGAGACAGTGGCTCCGTAATCAGGATGAGCAAAAAAAGTTGCTTCCGTCAATGTTTGTGGATTTTTCTTTTTCAATACAATCCAGGAGGTGGATGGCATGGCAACAATATATTTCTCATCACTCAAATACTTCTTTGTATCGGGATTAAACAACGCCGGTAAGCTGATTTGATGATAAATACCGTCGGCCGCGAAATAGATAATCCTTATTCCTTCCAGGGGCTGGTTGAGCGGTTTCCAAAAGAGGTGGTACGACACCAGGTCCTCCAGCCGCACGGCGATGGAATTCCTGTAAAACTTAAATGCCTTTCCTTCTAATTGCTTTGCCTCGGCCAACCGTACCACCAGGGGTTCTTTGATCCCGGTTTTGATGATGAGGGCATGGTAGGCGGTATCATAGCCTTCTTCCCGGTCCTCCACGGTATACACGATTTCAACCGCAGCTTCCCCGGGACCGAGCGATTTTTGGACATCCTTCCAGGTTATGGAAGCCGACCCAACCGTAAAATTCAAGCTTTTGCTTTTGGAAGAGATTTGCTTTTCCAGTTCGTTTAGTCGTTCGGAGATTTTCTGCTTTGACACATCGGTGTTGGGGTCCGTCTGTTGCAAAAGGCGTGCATATTCATTCTTTGTCGTCTGCCAATTGTTAAAAAGGTTTTGTAAGGCCTTGTCACCGGAGGCAAATATGGCGTCCCGGATCGGATGGAAAGATTCAAGGATGATGCCTTTTTGCACCAGGACCAGGTTGCACCATTCTTCGGCAAGACCCGGGACTTTGCTGTGATACTGAGAAGCAAAACCCTGAAAGCCCGTCAGCATCAATTTATTGCTCGCATAGAATTGCTCCTTTTCAGTCTCACTTAGATAAGGAAAAACTTGCTGAATGTATTGATGGTGCTGATGAATAGCCTGTTGATAGTATTTGAAACTGGCGGCATAGTCTTTTCTGATCTCTGATTTCTTGGCAATAAGAAAAAGTACTTCGATCAAGTATGGATGCATTTCTCCGAACTGTTTTCTCACTTTCCTCAGCACATCCTGATAATATCGATCAGCGAGTTGAGTTTCCTGTTTACACTCGTGGATCATGGCCAAGGTCAGGTAAGTGTCCGTTATTTCCATTGAAAAGCCTTTCTCCGGCATAGATTCAAATATCCTGATGGCGTCCTCTACCCGCTGTTGAGCGGAAGCAAGCTTTTCAGGAGAAGGTGCAGATAAATGCTGCATTAGGTAAATAGTGGCAAGCTGTGATTTTAATATTGCCAGAGAAGTCTTTTCCTGTTCGCTCAGTGATTGAATGTCATATTTTGCATAGATAGAAACGGCCTCGCGTGCCAGTTCTTCACAGACGCTCCAGTGTTTTTCCAGGAATGCGATATCGGTCAGGGAAATGAGCGTGCGTGCGTATGGTAAAGATGCATTTCCAAAAAGTTTGACAGCTAAGTTCTTTCTTTGAATCGTAATTTCCATCAAGGCCCTTCGATTTCCCATCATGCCGTAGATCAAAGAAAGCTTTTGTAAGAATTCCAGATAAGCCGCGTCAGCCGATCCTTTGTTTTCATAAATCTTCCTGGCTTGCTGGATCGACCGGTCCGCCCGGGGAAGATCACCCCATGCGCCATACAATTCGGCAAGTGAACCGAGGGCAGCAGCATAGGCTTCGGATTGATCTCCTTCGATTGACTTGATCAGGGCCAGTTGTTCTTTCCCTTCCTTTTCCGCCAAAATGTACAGACCGCCGCCAAGATGTATTCGGGCCAGCGACCCCAGGGCTGTGATATAGTATTCGGATTTTTCGCCATATTTCTTTTTCAGATACTTTAATTCAGTGGTCAGCAATAGTTCTCCTTTTGTAAATTCTCCGATGGTTAAATACAAACTGGAAAGACTGAAAATATTGGAAAGACGGGGAACTTCGTATGGATCAGGATCGGCATCAAAGACCTTTTTTGCTTCCGTCAAGTAATCGAGTGCGTCCGCATATTCATGGAGGGCTTCGCAGACTGTACCGAGTGTCTGAATGGCTTCGGCAAAACGAGGATGGGATCCATGAAAGTACCGGGCGTTGTAGCCCAGAAATTCTTTTAGCTTTCTTTTCGCTATCGGCCAGTTCTTCTCCAGTTTGTAATACGCACCCAGATCCGCCAGCGTACTGACCATCAGCGTATCGGGTGCGGGCCTTATTAACTTCCGGACTGCAACAAATTCTTCTTTGTAATGAATGGCTTCGCCGTGTTTCTGCTGGATTCCATAAACAATCCCTAACCAATCGGCGATATTGGCATACTCCTCGCTTTCCCTGCTGAAGAATGACTCTGCGTTTTCAAGCGCAATCAAAAACTCGTCGGCAGATGCTTCATACTTCTTTTCGTCGCTGAATTTCTCGCCGCTTCGATAATGCGCAATCCAGTTCTCATCTGCCGTTGTGCCGGAGCGGAGAAAAACCTGCAGATCGCCAACGGGTTCCCCTTTTTTGTAGTGCTCAACAATGCGTTTTTCACCGGAGGGGTAGTACCAGGTTTGCAAGCCATCCTGGACATCCAGCGGGCGGTCTCCCAGCAAGGTTCCTTCATATTGTTTTTTTCCGTTGCGATAGTAATCCGCAGTGAGACCAACTGGCTTGTCGTCCTGATAGGTGATGAGTCGGAAATACACAGCCTCTGTTGAATCGGTAGTGGGTTGCCAACGGCCATCCATCCAGATCACCCATGCTCCTTGCCTGTGTTGATTTGCATCAAAGCGGTTTGGCCGAACGGGCAATCTTTGTGCGTACGAAGCAATGGAAACCAGGAATAAAAAGTAAACGTGATACTTTTTCACCTTCTGCAATGGACCAATTCCCTCAATTGATGTGTTCTTCTGTATAACTCTTCCAAGTGTTGAAAATCAATGATTGTCAATCGAATCGTTTTTGATTTTGATCCGGGTTTTTTCTTTTACCACAGAGGACACCGAGTCAATACATCACAGAGAACACAGAGAAGTGCATTGTATGATGAAAAAACAACAATTCTCTGTGATTTCTCTGTGTGAATTCCTCTGTGCCCTCTGTGGTAAATGCATTTTATCGCTGTCTCTAATCATTTTTAGAAAAGCTAATCACAATAGAGTTATTTTTTCAAAAGACATAAGCCCTTATCATTTATTATATCCGCCAATAATAAAGGGATGGAGATATCCCATCCCTTTGAAATGATTTCAAAGTGGCCCATGGTCAATCAAATATAACCTTGCCTACCCAAAGATTTTCATGATCGTCATCGCGGCCGACATAGGTACGCGTCAGGGTTTCCGGGTTAAAGAAGTACCCATCCCCGTAGACAAAGAATTTTTTCTGTCCTGGATACTTGAAGTCACTCAGGCTTCCGTTTTCAAGATTCATTTTGGTGATTCTCGGAAAGTACCGGGCGTGAAATGATTTCCTTCCGCCATAGGCTTCCCAGAAATTGGCGTAACCCTTGTATCCTTTTACTTCCATGATCTCCCAATACGCATATTTGCCATCGCCACTTAAAAAGAATTTCTGAGGCATATCGAATACCTCGCTCTTTTTGTCTTCGAATACCTTGTCGACGGCATACTCCGACTTCAGGTTTCCTTGTGCATCGAAATGAAAACAAACGATATCTCCATAAGCCTTCTGGTAAAACGGATTTTTTAAATCGCCAATATTGACGCGGAACGTGAGTTGGCCGGCAATGATGTATTCGTTCGATGGGGTTACGTTAAAAGCGGTCACATGAAACTTCTTGCCTTTATAGATCTTACCGGATTTTTCCGATGGGGCTGATTTTGTTTTTGCCTTGAAGTCGCTGACATTAGCGGTGGTGGCAAAAATAAGTTTGTTGCCGCTGAATTTGAGAAGGTGAAAATTATCCATCTCCTCATTGGCTCGTTTGGCATAGCGGTCCATCTGAGCATTTTCATTTCCACCCCTATAGAACGGGTTCTCTATTGGCATGTACTCTTCAAAAACGGCGTCATAAGGAATCATTTCTTTGACTGACAAACCGCTGAAGTAGACATCACCGTCCTTGACATTGACGCTGTTGACCAACAAGTTGGGTGATGGGCTCTTAAACTCGACTTTGTTCTTTAAAGTGCCTTTGATGTCGTAGTGAAGTAAGACGTAGGCGGAAGGATCGGGCGCGCCTTTTCTAGGGGCCATCACCATAATAAAATCCTGTTTTCCTACATTCTTACCAGGTGCGTCCTCAGAAATCTCAGAACAAAATACCAGCGAGTAGGGGCCATTGATATCGATGGGTTTCTCCTTGACATCGCCGTCAAAGGTGATGGTAAGGAGGACGAATTGGTTGGGGTTTTTCTTGTCCTTTGTTTCATAGTAAGCCAGCACGATGAAGTCTCCGGTTTCGTCGCTGCGGTACTGATCGACGCCATAGTAGGCCCTGCCCTCCTCGTTTTTCAGTTTCACCGTTTCATCGCTGATGACATCATCGGTCACATAGCGTTGCTTCTTGTAGTCCCACTTTTGTTTTACTTTCCTGATGTGCACGCGCAATTTCATGCTCAATATGTCGAACGAAGTTTTTCCACCCACGTAAGCGGACATGAAGGTTGCCTCCTTGTCCGGCATGGTCGCCGTCTTTGGCTCATTCACTGATTTGGTTTCCAGGAATTTCAGATCCTTATCAAAGGTGTACTGCTCAAAGAACAATTCGTCTTTCTTTTTGTCTCCTCCGATTTTATA
>JBGPGZ010000191.1:0-7731 GCA_041484175.1 Cyclobacteriaceae bacterium
GCCGCCAGCGCCGAGCGGATTCTGAATTATTACTGGATTGTTACGCGTGACGCCACACTTGCCTATTCCGTAACCGGATCACATGTCTATTCGTACATGCCGCCCTGATGGGGGGTGCAGGAGGTGTCTTGGCGGCTGGCTACCTTGATATTTCAAACCCAACGGGTTGGATCACGGGATCTGCCGGAAGCTCCGCGACAGCCACCACCATGACGTTCACCAATACTTTGAATGTTAACATGCCGCTGGTCAACAATACGTTCCACTACTCGGTAGGAACATCTAACACATTACCCAATCCTATTGTACCCGTCTACAGCCGGTTGAGCGATGCAAGTGTGAGCAATCCGGTAGTCGGAGGTAGTTGGAATGATCCCAACAGCTGGACTACATCCTCTTCAGGGTTCGGAGCCGCTTTAGGTGCAGCTCCGACGGGGGTTCCGGTGGTTATCCTAAGCGGTGCCCGCATTAACATGAATGTAAATGGACGAATTGCATTTACTTCTCAAAATAATGGCCTCCTTGTCTTAAGTACGAGCTTCGGCCATAACCTTGGCATTATGAGCGGCACTGGGACGATGAGAACAGCGACCAATACTTTTCCTGCAGGTAATTACACGGTATTTGTCTCATCCAGCGGGGGAACGATAGAATATGTGGCCCCGATGACAATGAACAACCGAAGCACTTACAATAGTTTGCTCTTTTCGGGAGCAGGTACAGTGACCATGACCAATACAGATTTGACTTTAAATGGCTCCTTTACCAATCCTGCAGGTGTTACTGTTAACAACGCCTTTAACCGCAACATTTCCATCGCTCGCGATTGGTCGAATTCGGGGACCTTTACAACAGGAACCGGCACGGTGATTTTTAATGGATCGTTAGCCCAGAGCATTATTGGCACAACAGTTTTTAACAATCTTACGGTTTCAAAGCCTACCAATCTTACACTGACAGGAACAACAACGATTAACGGCGTGCTGACGTTAACCAATGGGAATATTGTGTCATCTGCATACCCGGCGGCGCCCCTGCTTCTACTTGGGTCTGCTTCCTCGGTGAGCGGGGGATCATCAACAAGTTTCGTTTCTGGGCAGATCCGCAAAACAATGAACAGCGGTACCTCCTTTGCATTCCCGTTGGGAAGCATTGCCGCGGCGCGCTTTCGTCCCGCTACGGTAGGAAGTACGTCTGCGCTTGATACTTGGGATGCATCCTATATAGGAAATAATCCGACAACAGACGGCTATTCTAATACGAGCTTCAATGTGGCCAATATGGCCCAGGTGAGTCAATATGAATACTGGCAAGTTGCGTGCGCGAGTGGGACATCATCAGCAAGTCTAACGCTCAGCTTTGGCGCCGGTAGTTACGGCGGGTCTGATGTTGGCATTCTTTCAAGCATGAAAACAGTTCGTTGGACGGGTGCTCAATGGGATTTGCCTCCGGGTGGGGGGACGTTCAGCCAGTCGGGCACGAATGTGACCGGAACTGTTACGGTTTCGTTCCAAAATGCATTTAGCCCACAAACATTGGCTACCGATGATAACAATTCAACCTTGCCAATCGAACTTCTTGAGTTTACCGGCAAGAGAGATCTCAGTGGTGTTATCTTGAACTGGAAGACAGCACAGGAAATCAACAGCGATCGTTTCGAAATAGAACGCTCACCCGACGGAAGCAGGTTCAGCAAGATTGGAACGCGGCCTGCTGCCGGGACCAGCAAGACGATGCGCTCCTACCAATATGTGGACAAAGAAGTTTCGGAGACAACCCGCTATTATTACCGGCTTCGCCAGGTTGACAATAACGGTTCGGCACGCTATAGCGGTGTGGTTTCTATACTGGCGGCTGGTGAAGTGACTGAACGTTGGGCAGCATTTCCAAATCCAATTCAAGCCGGGCAGCTCTTTGAAGTGAAGCTAATGGATACCAGGGTTGATAATTCAAGGGCAGTGCAAATGATGCTGATCTCATTTGACGGCAGGGTGATTTTTAAAGGGGAGGGCTTGCTGGACCAGTTGAACCCAAGATTGGTAAGTAAATTTGACGACCTTTCTACCGGTATCTATTTGCTTCAGATTGGGGACGGCGAAATCCGTAAAACCTTCCGCATTGTACGGTACTAGGCCTGATGCATATTTAATTTCATGTGCTTTTCCTATAATTGTAAGCCAATCGTATGATTGGCTTTTTTATGCCCTCGCGCAACCAGTGTGCGAAATGATGAATTAAAGTGTTGAAGACCAAAGCCCTCATACGTCTAACCTTTCTAGGATCCACCATTGCGTGGTTGATATTGGTCTTTTCCGATGTAACGATCCTGTTCAGTGATATGAAAGCATTGAAACCGGACGTACCCCTCTGGATGCCACGGGTAATGCTTGATCTCTATGTCATCTGCCTGTATTATTATTATAAACTCAAGATAGAGCATGACGAAGGTCTCAACTTCACGGACCTGCTCTGGAGGGTCTTTGCTACCGGGTTAGTCGCTACGGTCATTTCGCTGGCTATCCGTTTTGTTCTCTTCCTGTTGGGCCATACCAAGTTGCCTTCGAATATCTTATTCGGCGATGTTATTTACCAAATCAATTTGGCCTTGCTCATCAGCTTTCTGGTTGCGGCGTTCACTTCCTGGAAGCGCCTTATTTTGTATCAAAAGTCAAAGTGGCTTATCAGGATTTGGTTGGTTTTCGAATTTAGTTTGCTGTTGGTGCTCGTGTATGACAGCGCCAACATTGTGCTAACCGAAACGGTTTCTACCGTCCTTAACATTGCTCTTGGGGCCTTGACCCTGGTATTATCAGCCAATATGAAGTGGGTGGCCTATCTCAACTTTAAACAAAAATGGACAAGTTTGCTTTTGCTGCTGCTGACATTTTTCTATCTCGCCTATTTTTTCTATACGGTCACACGTCAATCGGCTGTCATTGGCGAACAGTCGCCCTCGTTTGCCGACTTTAGCGACCACATCTTCAATTTGTCATTGTTTGCCTTTGTCCTGACTTATAGCATATTCTCTTTTTTGGTCATCACATTTAACTTGCCGACTTCGTCTGTATTCGAGCAAAAACTGGAAGAGGTCGTCAACTTTCAGCGTATCAGTCAATCCATCCAGACCGAACAAAATGAAGAAAGTGTTTACAATATTCTGCTTGAGAGTTCCGTCAGTACGGTCTTTGCAGATGCGGCCTGGCTTGAGATCCAGAGATCGTCTAAGGATCGACGGCTTTTCACCTACCGGATCGATGAACAGGAAGCCAGGGCCATCCGCGATCACATCAAAAACAATAATGTTAAGGGCATCCTGGATCAGGGAAGTGACAAGACCAAGAATCTGTCAAAGCACCTGAGTTCGATGAGAGGCTCTTTGTACCGGTCGGTGCTTGCATTCCCTATCATTGTTAAAGGAGAAAGCATTGGCACGCTTGCATTGTTGAAAGAACTGCCGGACGGATTTAACAAAGAGATGACCCGGATCGTGTCGGCTTTTGCCAACCAGGCCGGTATATCCATTGAGAACTTCCGCTTGATGGAAGAAGCATTTCAAAATGAGCGATACAAAGAGGAACTCAAGATTGCGAAGAACGTACAAAAAAGCCTTTTACCTGAAAGGCTGGAGGAGGACCCGGATTTTGAGATTGCCGCCTTTTCCGAGTCAGCGGATGAAGTGGGTGGAGATTATTACGACACCATCCGGATCAATGATCACCAGGTAGCCATGATCATTGCCGACGTGTCGGGAAAAGGGACTACTGCGGCTTTTCATATGTCACAAATGAAAGGAATATTTCACAGTCTTGCCCAACAGGAATTGGACCCGAAAGAATTCATGGTCCGTGCCAATCAGGCGTTGGTTTTTTGCTTGGAACGAGGCTCGTTTATTTCGGCCACCTATTTTGTTGTCAATTCGCAATTGAAGAAGATCTTTTATGCGCGGGCTGGGCATTGCCCTGTATTGTATTTCTCGATCCAATCGGGGACAGCGGACTATCTGAAGGACAAAGGCAAAGCGCTGGGCATGATCAAAAGCCGTGATTATTGCAATCATGTAGAAACCAACCGCCTTTCGTACACCCCTGGCGACATTATGGTGCTCTATACAGATGGAATTACGGAAGCGAAAAATAACAAGGGCGAGGAATTTGGATCGGAGCGTCTGCTGGATACGTTGCTGGAAGTAAAAGACAAATCGTCGAAGGAAATTCAGGAACATCTCATAAGCCGGTTGTACGAATTCTCAGGTTCAAAAGAACTCAATGACGATTACACAACCATGATTGCGAAGTTCAAGTAATGATTAAACATAAAAAATTTTAAATCGTTAAAAATACATGGTGCACATCAAACGACTACAGGAGGAAGGAATCGATATCCTGGCGATAATCGGTGAAATTGACGCCAGCTCCTCCATTGAACTGGATTTGGCCATCGCCAAAAGCGTTGGAGAGGGGTTCAAGAAGATACTGGTGGATTGCAGTGCGCTTGAATACATCTCTTCGGCAGGCCTCGGTGTCTTTATGTCGTACATCGAAGAGTTTAAAGACAAGGGCATCCATATGGTCTTGTTTGGGTTAAAGGAGAAAGTTGCAAACGCGTTTGGTATTTTGGGTCTGGCCGAATTATTGCAGATCTCCACTAGTAAACCCGAAGCAAAGAAGTTGATCAATGAACTATCAGTATAACATAGGCTGCAGTCTGAATAACCTCAAGGGTATACGCGACTTCATTCGTGAGTCGCTCAAGGGCCAGGGTGTGTCCGATGTAATGATGAATGAAATTGTGTTGGCCATTGACGAGATGTGTTCTAATCTGATGATCCATGCCCATGACTGTAATCCGGACCATTTGCTGGAGTTGCATATCCTGGTGCCAAAGAAAGGAAGTCTGATTTTTGAAATTGTCGATGATGGCAGCGTATTTGACATCAATCAATTCCGTGAACCCGAATTGGGCAACTTGGTTCATGAAAAGCGAAAAGGAGGGTTAGGCATCCGGTTGGTGAAGTCAATCATGGACAACGTAGAATACCTCCGCCGCGGTGATAAAAACGTCTGCCGCCTTACAAAAAAGGTGAACCAATCTTAATTGTAGCGCATCTCCTTAAAAAACTTAATTTTGCTGGATTTACCAACTCAATGACTATGCGCTTTGGAATCGTTGTATTGATTTTACTGAATGGTTTTGTATACGGACAAAAGAAGGAGACCCCGGAGGCCTTGTTGCAGATTTTGTTCTCCATCAAGAATTCCCCCATCCATACGAATGAATTTTTATACCTCTACAAAAAGAATCATCAAAAGGCAGACGACTTTACGGAAGAGAAAATCAAGGAGTACCTGAACTTGTTTATCAACTTTAAGTTGAAGATCGCAGAAGCAAAAACGAGGGGCCTGGATACTACCGTGGCTTTCAACAAAGAGTACAACTCATATAAAGAGGAATTAAAAAAGCCATACCAGGCCGGTGCTGATGACCTTGACCGGCTAACGAAAGAGGTCTATGACAGGTTAACCCAGGAAGTAAAGGCTTCGCATATTCTGATCGCCGTCAAGCAAGATGCCGTCCCTGCTGATACGCTTGTTGCAAACAATAAAATCAACGATTTGCGGCGACGTGTACTGGCCGGCGAAAATTTTGAATCGCTGGCAAAGGAGTTTTCGGAGGACCCTTCGGCTAAAGCAAATGCCGGAAATTTGGGATACTTTACGGCCCTGCAAATGGTGTACCCCTTTGAAGAGGCGGCTTTCAAAACGAAGGTCGGAGAAATTTCCCCCGTGATCCGCACTCGATTTGGATATCATATTATCCGCGTAACAGACCGCAAGCCTGCGCGGGGGGAAGTCGAAGTTTCGCACATCCTGTTGCGCTCCGGCCAAGGCAATGATGTCAAAATCAAAAACACTATTTTTGAGATTTATGACCAGCTTAAAGGCGGGCGAAGCTGGGACGAGCTTTGCAAGGAGTATTCAGATGACGCTAACACCAAAAATTCGGGCGGCAGATTGAAACCCTTTGGCGTGGGTGCACTCGCTTCGGTGCCGGAATTTGAGCAGGTTTCATTTTCCTTAAAAGAAGCCGGCGGGATTTCTGACCCCTTTCAATCCGGCGTTGGCTGGCATATTATCCGGCTGGAAAAAAAAATCCCCGTGCCGGCCTACAAGGAAATGGAAGCGTCCCTCAAGCGGAGGGTGGCTCGTGATGAACGACTTTCGATCGTTGCAGCAAGGTCTCTGGAAAGAAGGAAGAAAGCATTAAATTTTGTTGAAGAAAAAGAAGTAAAAGCATCTGTTATCCTGCTGGCCGATTCGACCGTGACGAAAGGAAAATGGAACTACAGCGGAGGAATGCCTATGAAAGAGCAAATCCTATTTACGATAAATGCTGAGAAAACCCTGGTCGCGGATTTTTTTCGTTTCATCGCGGGCCACCAGACCAATTCCAGCCTTTCACCTAATACCTATATGATGCAGCTTTACGACAAGTTCGTGGAAGAAAAGGTGAATGATCAGGAGGAGAAAAAGTTATTGGCTGAAAATCCGGATTACAGGATGCTGCTCAACGAATACAAGGAAGGTATTTTGCTCTTTGAGATTATGGAAAAGGAAGTCTGGAACAAGGCTTCTGAAGATACAACGGGCCAAAAAAAGTTTTACAATGAGCACACGGATCAGTTCAAGGCCGGTGACCGCGTCGAGGCCAGAATTTTTGGAACAACCGATAAATCCTTCAGAGATGAAATTAAGAAGAAAATCCTGGCAGGTGATACCTTAAAAGAAGCTGACTTGAAAAAATTCAAGTCGGTCGCGAATTGGAAAGCGTATGAACGGATGGAAAGCAAGATCATCGATCAGATCAACTGGGTGCCCGGGTTGGCTGAAGCGGAGGTCAATGGAACCTACTATCTGGTGGAGCTGAGTCGTTTATTGCCGCCGGGTAACAAAAGTTTTAATGAAGCAAGGGCCGCCGTCATATCAAACTACCAGGATTCGCTGGAAAAAGCATGGTTAGATCAACTTCGGCAAAAATATCCGGTGAAAATCAATAAGAAAGGAATGAAATCCGTTATAGCAGCATTAAAGAAATGAATTTCCTGAACGAAAAGAAAAATAATACCAGGGACCAGGGCGGGCTATTTCCGGGCGCTTTCTTTTTGGTGCTGTGCCTCCTGTTTTCGAGCTGTGACCTCATCCGGATGAAAAAGGGCCCTCCGGATGGAGAATCGGCTCGCAAGCCGGTTGCCAGGGTTAACACTACCTATTTGTATCAGGATGAACTGGTCGGAATAGCCACCAGCGAAATATCCAAGGAGGACAGTATTGCAAGGGTGACCGCCTATGTGAACAGTTGGATCCGGAAACAGCTTTTGATCTCGGAGGCAATGAAGACGATCAATATCAATGAGGCCGAAGTTGAGCGGAAGGTGTTGGACTACCGATACAGCCTGATCGGATATGAATTTCAGAATTTTTACATCATGCAAAATCTGAAGGACAGCATTTCGGAAAATGAGATACAAAAATATTACCAGGAGCACCTTGATAATTTCATTCTGAAGCAAAATATCATTCAGGGCACTTATATTAAAGTACCGAAAGGCGCCCCACGGACCAGCCGGTTGAAGGACCTTATTTATTCCCAGAAGGAAAAGGAAAAGAACGAACTTAAATCCTATTGCCTGAGCTTTTCAACGGCCTATCACCTGTATGATTCTTCGTGGATGGA
>JBGPGZ010000192.1:0-7729 GCA_041484175.1 Cyclobacteriaceae bacterium
AGATTTATCGGGGGCATGGATAAATTTCAGAGTGAGAAGAATAAGAACCTGCTGGCCGCCTGGAATGAATTATTGCTTAAGGAAGCAGCCAAGTATAATGTTGGCGAGGCATTCAGCAAAAAGGACGTAACAAATAATTTTTCGACGATCATCAAATATAACGAAGCCATGGACTTCAATTCGATGGTCGTGGACAAAGCCGACGAGCAACACGTCCTGGATAAAAACTCCATCCGCAGTGCCGTTGCGAGTTTTGATTTCGAAGGATTATCCGGACTGGGTCTCCTGTTCAGCGTGGAAAGTTTTAACAAGCTCAACGATCAGGGCACCGTTTGGATAACTTTTATTAACCTGGGCACCAAGCAAGTGATATTCACCGAGCGAATGACGGCACCGCCTTCGGGGTTTGGTGTCCGGAATCATTGGGCAGGCTCCATTATGGGCATGCTCACGCGGGTGAAGAAGAAAGAATTTGATGCCTGGCGGAAAAAATACAATGACAATTATACCGAGCCTGTTTATGACGGACCAATCTTGGAATTGAGTTCTGCAAGCCGGGAAGTTACATCGCAACCGGCCCCAGTCATTACAAAGCCGGCTGCCGGCATTACCAAAAAGACCGCCGACGCTAACCCTGCCGGCATTACCAAAAAGACCACGGACGCTAACCCAGCCGACAAATCGATCAAGCCGGGGGGTAAGTATTATGCCCTATTGATAGGAGTTTCAAAATACAACGACTCGCGCCTTAATTTGGACCACCCGGTGAGCGATGCCCGCAAAATAAAGGAGGTATTGACGCAAGGCTATGACTTCAACGCGGAAAACACCATGTTGCTGGAAAACCCCAGCCGCGGGGAAATATTCTCAGCGCTTTACAAGCTGCGCAATAAGATTACGCCCAATGATAACCTGCTGATTTTTTATGCCGGTCACGGTTATTGGGATGAGAAAATCAGGCAGGGATACTGGTGGCCGAGGGATGCGACTGCCTCAGACCCTTCGAACTGGCTTTCGAATAGCGATTTGCGTGAGCAGCTGAGAGGGATTAGCTCGGCCCACACCTTGCTGGTAAGCGATGCTTGCTTTAGCGGCGGTATTTTTCGCACCCGCGATGCAAGCTCAATAAAATCCGCTTCCATCGACTATCAAATGTTGTATAAGCTGCCCAGCCGCCGCGCCATTACAAGCGGTACTTTAACAGCCGTACCCGACCGTTCTGTATTCGTGGAATATTTTTTGAAGCGATTGGGACAAAACCAGGAGAAGTTTCTTCCCTCTCAAATGCTTTTTAACAGCATTCGCCTTGCGATCATCAACAACAGCGCGACGGTGCCCCAGGAAGGAGTCATCGCGGAAACCGGGGACGAAGGCGGCGATTTCATTTTTATGAAAAAGTGAGTGTGAAGCAATTGTATTATGCCGATTTTTTCATTGCCGTCCACACAGGAGCTTCCTGACATTTAATGATGAAAGCAAAAGCATTCATTTTTACATTGATGTTGACGCCCGCCTTTTTGGCCGTCGGGGCCCAGTCTATGAATGACATATTCAGTAAGGAGACAAAAATCACCTGGTTAGGCCTGGATTTTACGGCTGCAAAATTTATTGGTGACGTTGAAAAGTGGGACACTCCCGATAAAACGAAGTCCATCATTGAATCCATGAACAAGCTCATGATTAAAGAGAGCGCTAAGTACAATGTAGGCGCCGCCCTGGGCCGACCCAACGCGGAAATGAATCTCAGGGTGGCCATCGAACACAATAAACGCCTGAATATGGACGATCTCGTCACCGACGAATTGAGCAGTCATTTCCTGAGACCCGGCGATGTGCAGGATATTGTAAATAGCTACGATTTCAAAGGCATGACCGGAACTGGAGTAATGTTCATTGTGGAAAGTTTTGACAAACTTGCCGTTCAGGCCGTGGTTTGGGTGACGTTCATGAACATGAGGACCAAAGAAGTCTTGCTCACGAAGCGAATGGCGGACTCCCCCGGCGGCTTTGGGCTAAGAAACTATTGGGCCGGATCTATTTACAGGATTCTAAAAAAGATCAAAAAGGACGATTATCGAATGTGGCGCGGTCAATATGCTCATCAATAATAATTTGCGAGAACCAACCGGTCAAATTTATATTCTTGCTTAAGCACCAAACAGTAGTTACCGTACGCTTCAATGAGGCCGACCCCTTGGGTATCGTTTGGCATGGGCATTACATCCGCTATTTCGAAGACGGTCGCGAATCATTTGGCACCAGGTATGGTATTTCCTATCTCGATTTTTATCACCAGGGCCTCGCCGTACCAATTGTCTCAGTTCAATGCAACTATAAGAAACCCCTTCGCTACGGGAACCAGGTAATTGTGGAGAGTACATTCCTAAATGATCCTGCCGCCCGGATCAAATTTGATTATAAGATCTATGAAGCCGGAAATCATGAAGTCGTGGCCACCGGTTCCTCTGTGCAAGTATTTGTCGATGTCAAAACCTTTCAACTTCACCTTACGATACCTCCTTTTTTTGAAGCATGGAAGAAAAAAGTACAGGTCAATCTAATCTGATGGAAGTAAAGAAGAGTTGGGTTGCCGCAGACCATCTTATTTCTCCCCTCGGATTTACAGCCGAAGAAAACTACCGGGCCATCAGGGAAGGAAGAAGCGGGCTTCGTCGTATCAGCGATCCCCTGCTTTCAATAATTCCGGTTTGCGTGGGAAAGATCCCGGATTTTCCACGACCAGGAAAGGATGGAAGCCAGCCGCCATTGCTGACCCGGTTCGAGCAACTGGTGATTCTTTCAATACAAGGTGTCTTGCGAAAAGTAAGACTGGACAGCACTTCGCCAAGAACAATTTTTATCCTTTCCACCACGAAAGGCAATATTGATTTGCTGGAACAGGGAAAAGGGGATAGCCGTCAAATTGCTTTAGCGAAAACGGCCGGTACCATCTGCCGGTTTTTTGGAAATCCAAATCTGCCATTGGTCGTTTCAAACGCTTGTATTTCAGGAGTGATGGCAATGCTCATTGGAAAACGTTTGCTTGAAAGCGGACAATATGATCACGTCGTGGTAAGCGGGGCCGATGTGATTTCGCGCTTTGTTGTCTCCGGATTTCAGTCGCTGCAGGCGATCAGCCAGGAGCCTTGCAGACCATTTGATAAAAATAGAAATGGAATCAGTTTGGGAGAGGCCGCAGCGACGGTCGTTTTAACAAATGATCCCGGGGCGATCGGCGCTGACCCAAAAATTGGTATCCTCGGGGGTGGCATAAGCAATGACGCCAACCATATCTCAGGTCCATCAAGGACAGGTGAAGAACTGGGAATGGCGATTCAACAGGCGATGACAGAATCCAGGGTAGGCAGTGACGACATTGATTTTATTTCTGCTCACGGCACGGCTACCCTATATAACGATGAGATGGAGGCAAAAGCATTTAACGGTGCAGGCTTAAAGGATACGCCGCTGAATTCACTCAAAGGGTCATTTGGGCACACGCTGGGCGCTGCGGGGGTGGTTGAATCGGTGATGAGTATCCATGCGCTGTTGAACAATGAACTATTGCCGACGACTGGATTTGAATCACTTGGAGTTTCACTGCCAATAAATATATCTAATCGATTGAAATTCAAGTCATTAACAACATGTCTAAAAACTGCTTCCGGCTTTGGGGGCTGTAATGCAGCGATGATTATGCAAAAGGTCAGGTGATCAAAATTCAAGACGATAAAAATGATAATTTGGCTTCCATGCAGATAGAAAAAACAGATGTGTTAGTCATCGGGGCTGGCCCGGCGGGCAGCATTGCAGCGGCGACGATCAACAAGGCCGGCTTCCGCGTGCGCATCGTCGAAAAGGAGAAATTTCCGCGGTTTGTGATCGGTGAGAGCCTGCTGCCACGCTGCATGGAGGTCCTTGAAGACGCAGGCCTGCTGGACGCGGTCAAGGCAAGAAAGTTTCAGGAGAAGTTTGGTGCTAAATTCGTCAGAGGTGGGGACGTGTCGGATTTCAATTTCAGTGAGCAATTTACAAACGGCTGGAGCTGGACATGGCAGGTGCCAAGGGCGGAATTTGATGACGCGCTGATTGGCCAGGTGCAGCTCATGGGTGTTCCTGTAATGTTCGAAACTGCCGTAACCGCCATTCAGTTCTTTGAGGATGAAAGCTCGCTTACAACGGTCGAAGGCAAAGATGGTTCAACAAGGCAAATAGAAGCAAAATTCATCGTGGACGCCAGTGGATATGGTCGTGTAATACCCCGGCTTTTTAAACTGGACAAGCCTTCAAACCTGGATCCCCGTAAAGCGGTCTTTGCGCATGTGAAGGATGGTCATCGGTTGAAGTATGATGAACCTAACCGCATCATCATTGTGGTTTATGCTCCGGCTGTCTGGGTGTGGATCATTCCCTTTTCCTCCGGGATCACTTCGGTCGGTTTTGTTGGTGGTTTTGATTTCTTTGCAAAGATCGACGGGGATTTGTCGCGGCAATTTGGATCGTTGATCGCCGGAAATCCTTATTTAAAGGATCGCTTTGCGGATCAGGCCTATGTCTTCGAGCCACAAAAACTGGAGGCCTGGTCTGCTACGACTGACCAGTTCTATGGAAAGGGTTTTGTTCTCACGGGGAATGTGACGGAGTTTCTCGATCCGATATTTTCTTCCGGCGTGATGTTCGCGGCCGTATCAAGTCAACTGGCCAGCCAACTGGTGGTCAAGAGATTGAGGGGTGAGGCCGTCGATTGGGATAATCAATACACCAAACCGGTTCAGCGGGGGGTAGACACGTTTCGCTCCTATGTCATGAGCTGGTACGATGGTACACTGGAAAAAATTTTCTTTGCAAAAGACCCGGACCCCCTGATCAAGAAGCAAATTTGTTCTGTCCTTGCAGGCTATGTCTGGGACCTTAGCAATCCGTACGTAAAAGATCATGCAACAGCCTTGACGCGTCTGGCGAAAGTGATCGAGCAACGAGATAAGATTTTGAAATAGAATCGGTTTCTCCGGCACAAATAAATCAAGGGGTGACTTTTATCAGCGGCTATTGTTCTATCCGGGCCAACAGGATCATCAAGGATCATCAGCTGGTCGTTGAAGGCGGAGAAGACAGTCTTTCCCATTTTCTCAATGAAACCTATGATTCCCTGTTCCTGGCCTATCCGAAGTTTTACAAGATGGATTCACTGGGACAACTGGGTATCATTTCATCGGAACTTTTATTGGCCGGCCGGGATTTGATAAAAGCATATTCACCCGGTGAGATTGCCGTGGTGTTATCCAATTCGCACGGCAGCCTGGATACCGATTTACGCTACTTTGAAACACTCAAAGAAATCCCGAGCCCTTCTTTATTTGTTTATACCTTGCCCAATATTGTGATCGGAGAGATTTGCATCCGGCATGGGTTTAAAGGCGAAAATGCATTTTTTGTGTTTGAGAAATTTGAAACAGCCTTTGTCGCCGGGTATGTAGACCAGCTGCTAAACGCGGGGCCAATGGAGGCTTGTTTGGCAGGTTGGATCGATGTTTTGGGAGATCGGCACGACGTTTTTTTATATTTGGCCGAAAAACACAGACAGCCCAATGCGATTGACCATACGGCTGAAAATCTTCTAATGCTTTATCATTCGGAATTATGAGCGAATTGACCGCTGCTCTAAAAAAGCAAATCATTGAGGCATTGAACCTGAAACACCTCAAACCGGAAGATATTGGCGATGACCAGCCTTTGTTTGTCGAGGGCCTTGGCCTTGACTCCATCGACGCGCTCGAACTGATCGTGCTGCTCCAGCAACAATACAACATCAAGATTACGGATCCGCAACAAGGTCCTGCAATTTTCAAATCGGTGCAGACCATGGCGGAGTATATCAAAACCCACCAAAATTCCTGAGCCTTGAAGGGCAAGATCTATGTCGCGGGCCTTGGATTGATTTCAGCCATTGGAAATTCGGTTGCGGAAAATGTAGCATCGTTGAAGGGTGCCCGGTCCGGAATCGGTCCTATCACACTGCTTACGACCCGCCATGAATTACCAGCCGGTGAAGTAAAGTTGAGCAATGAAGATCTTGCCGCCAGGCTTGGTCATATAAAGCGAAGTACTTCGCGGACGGCGCTGTTGGGCCTGCTCGCCGCGCGGGAAGCCTTAAAAGATTCGTCGATCGAAACCGGAAAATGGAGAACGGGCCTTGTTTCTTCCACCACGGTCGGGGGGATGGATAAGACAGAGGACTTCTTTATTGACTTTCAAGGAGATCACGCAAAAGGAAGGCTTCGCGATGTTGCGGGCCATGAATGTGGCAGCAGCACCGAAGTGATCGCGGATGACCTGCGCGTAAAGGCTTTTGTTTCGACCATCAACACTGCCTGTTCTTCATCGGTAAATGCAATCATATACGGAGCACGCCTGATCCGGCATGGGCACCTGGATGTGGTGATTGCAGGAGGTACGGATGCCCTTACGCGCTTTACCCTGAATGGCTTTAACAGCCTCATGATCCTCGACAAAGAACCATGCAGGCCATTTGACGCTTCCCGGGCCGGTCTCAATCTAGGTGAGGGCGCAGGTTTCGTCGTGTTGGTTTCGGAGGAAGTATTGATTGGTGAAAAGGCAACGCCTCGCAGTCTTATCAGTGGTTTTGGCAATGCGAATGATGCTTATCACCAAACGGCCTCGTCACCCGAAGGTCGAGGATCATTTTTGGCCATACAACGCGCATTGGAGATGAGCGGTTTGGACCCAAAGGCCATCGATTACATCAACTTGCACGGAACGGGGACACAAAACAACGATCACTCCGAGGGTGTCGCTGTTCAGCGTGTCTTTGGATCGGAGGTGCCGCGGCTCAGTTCCACCAAGGCATTCACCGGCCATACACTCGGTGCCAGCGGCGGAATTGAAGCTGCCTTTTCTGTCTTGTCCGTTCAGCATGGTTGGGTATATCCCAATTTGCGCTTTGCCAATCCAATGCCCGAATTGAATTACTTACCCCAGTTAACGTTTGAAAAAGACTTGCCGATCCGGCATGTGCTTAGCAATTCGTTTGGATTTGGAGGAAATTGCTCGTCTATTATTTTTTCAGGAGTGTGAGCATCTTTATCAACGGCACCGGCAACATCTCCCCTCAAAAAACATTTGATGCTGATTCTTTTTTGAAAGACGTGA
Organism: Cyclobacteriaceae bacterium; assembly: GCA_041484175.1. Taxonomy (GTDB): domain Bacteria; phylum Bacteroidota; class Bacteroidia; order Cytophagales; family Cyclobacteriaceae; genus ELB16-189. The sequence continues at coordinate 7,171 of JBGPGZ010000192.1, forward strand.
TGGTACCTCGTGGTGCGCGATTGACGTGTATCGAGCCCGATTACACCGGATGGATCGACCCCAAAGCGATACGAAGAATGAGCCGGATAATCAGGATGGGAGTTGCTTCGGGATTGCTTGCCTTAAAACAGGCTGGCATTCAGCAACCCGATGCCATCATTACAGGAACCGGGTACGGATGTTTGGAAGACACGGGTCTTTTTCTTTCTAAAATGATTGCCAACAACGAGCAGGCATTAAATCCGACGCCATTTATACAATCTACGCACAACACCATTGGCTCCCAGATTGCGCTGGGGCTCCAGTGCATGGCTTACAACCAAACCTATGCTCACAAAGCATTCTCGTTGGAGAGCGCCCTGCTTGATGCAATCATGATGCTGGACGAAAAAAATGACATGAATGTGCTGATAGGGGGAGTGGATGAGGTCACCGGCATCAGCCATGATATCTTCAGAAGGTTCGGATTCTTCAGGCATGATGCGAAACAGGGTGAAGGGGCAGCATACTTTTTACTGGCCAAACGAGAGGGTCAAAACGCCTACGCGCGGGTAAGGGA
>JBGPGZ010000193.1:0-7719 GCA_041484175.1 Cyclobacteriaceae bacterium
ACCCTCACCCCAACTCCTCTCCCAGGGGGAGTGGGTCTAATGGATGGAGGAAAATAGTATTACTTTCATTTATAGTATTACTTTTGTAATTTAGTATTACTTTTTGAGAAATGAAAACATCCCACCTGACGATCAAGGGTCAAGTTGTGATTCCAAAGGAAATAAGGGCAAAATATGGCATCGTGCCGGGTACGCGGGTTGGATTCGTTGAAAAAGACGGGGAAATTGTAGTACGGGCTCTCACCAAAGCGTATTTTGAAAGCCTGGCGGGTTGGCTCACCGGGGGTGGCAACGTTTTGAAACAATTGATCAAAGATAAGAAACGTGAAATCCAGGACGACAAAAAACGTAGTCTTCGATAGTTTTGCCTTGCTTACCCATTTCCAAAAGGAAAAAGGCTTCGAAATCATTTCGCATCTGTTTTCCCTGATGGCCTCCGGTGAAAAGGCAGGCTTTATTTCGGTGATCACCCTCGGGGAGATCTATTACCTGATTTGTCTTAAGGCCGGCAAGCTCAACGCAGACAAGGCATTGGACGTCTTGTACACGCTGCCGCTGGAGGTCGTCAATGCCGATGCGGGTCTCACCGTCAAGGCAGCCCGGCTGAAAGCCCGCTTCCTGATTTCACATGCCGATGCGTTCGCCGCGGCGCTTACCATTCAAAAAAAAGCAACCCTGGTCACCGGGTATCCGGAATTCAAGAAACTGGCAAAGGAGAAAGATTTTAAAGTCTATTTTTTTAATCGTTAATTTCGGAATGAACGCAATTAAAGAAACCCATTTTCAATTCAAGGGTCAAACCGGTTTTTACAAAGGCAAAGTCAGGGATGTATATTATTTTGGCGACAAAATGGCCATGGTTGCCACCGACCGTATTTCAGCTTTTGACGTGGTCCTGCCGCGCGCTATTCCCGACAAGGGAAGGGTGTTGAATCAAATTGCGGCTGCGAATCTGGAGGCTACTAAAGTACTGGTTCCCAACTGGGTCATTGCCACGCCAGACCCCAACGTGACGATCGGGTTTAAATGTGAGCCGTTTGCGGTCGAGATGGTGATACGCGGTTACCTGGCCGGGCACGCATGGCGGGAATATCGATCCGGCAAACGGTTGCTTTGTGGGGTTCCCCTTCCGGAGGGACTCAAGGAAAACGATCGGCTGCCTTCACCGATCATTACACCCTCCACCAAAGCCACCGTGGGCCACGATGAAGATATTTCAAAAGAAGAAATCATAAGGCGCGGATTGGTGGCCAAGACGGACTATGATATTTTGGAAGCGTACACCTACGCGCTTTACAAAAAGGGAACTGAATTGGCAGCGCGCCGGGGTTTGATCCTGGTCGACACCAAATACGAATTCGGGAAGAACAAGGGCAAAATTTATCTTATCGATGAAGTCCACACGCCGGATTCATCGAGGTATTTTTATAAAGAAGGATATGAGGGGCGGCAAACGGCCGGGGAGCCTCAAAAACAGTTATCGAAAGAGTTTGTTCGCCAATGGTTGATTGAAAATGGTTTTCAGGGGAAAAGCGGACAACAGGTACCTGAAATGACGGATGCGATCGTGCAGTCGATCTCGGACCGGTACCGCGAACTTTACACACAGGTAACGGGCGAACCCCTCTCCCCTGTTGATTATGATCGTTTGTTTGAACGAATTGAACGCAGCATCGTTAATTCAATAAATTAACCTATTTTTAAGCCCTGAAATTCATCTGATAATGAAGTATACGATTGATAAGCAAGAGAAATACAGCCTTCTACGCCTGCATGAAGAGAAGTTGGATTCCAGCATCGCTCCGAATTTAAAATCTGAAATGATCACCCTTCACGCCGAAGGAGTACGGAATGTCATCCTCGATCTCTCGGAAGTGAAATATACCGACTCTTCCGGCCTCAGCGCTTTGTTGGTGGGGAACCGGATACTGCAGGAGGATGGGGGTATTTTCATTCTCTCCAAACTATCCGATCATACATTGAAGCTGATCAAGATCTCGCAACTTGACAGTGTGCTAAACATCCTTCCCACTGTTGAAGAAGCCATTGATGCCGTTTTCATGCACGAAATTGAGAAGGACATGAAGGACGATGAGTAGCAGTTGTGCCGGTGTTTGGATTCCACGGATGATAAAGTCATGCCGAACGGGGTAAATAAATAAACACCCGAGACCATCGAATCAGACTCACAGTTCAAGATCACCATCCTTGGTGCCAGCGGCGCGCTTCCGGCGTATGGTCGTTTTCCCTCGTCCCAATTTGTGGTCGTTCAAAATCGCCACTTTTTGGTGGATTGCGGGGAAGGCACCCAAATGCAGCTAATGCGGTTTCAGCTTCCGTATCATAAGGTCAACCATATTTTCATCAGTCATCTGCACGGCGATCATTACCTGGGTCTGATTGGATTGCTCTTTACCATGCACTTGCAGCGCCGGGAAAATGAACTGCACCTCTACAGCCATCGGGGTCTGGAGGAAATCATCTTGTTGCAATTAAAATACTCAAAGTCAGTTCTTCATTTCAACATCATCTTCCACCCGATTGAACCCGGTCACCGCCAAATTATTTTTGAAGACAAAGCATTAACGGTGGAAACAATACCACTCTATCACAAAATAAGTTGCACCGGGTTTTTATTCAGGGAAAAAGCGAAACCCCGGAGAATTAATAAAGAAAAACTTCAAAAGGATATGTTGCTACAGCACATTGCATTGCTCAAAGCGGGCGTGGATGTGAAAGACGAATTCGGGGAGATCTTATACAGGAATGAAGAGTTTACGCTGCCGCCAAGACGCGCCTGTTCGTATGCCTATTGTTCTGACACAGCCTATGATGAACGGATACTTGAGCAAATCCATGGCGTTGATCTTCTTTACCATGAAGCGACCTTTATGGAAGATGAAAAAGACAAAGCCGAACAAACCAGACACTCCACCGCTTCACAGGCCGCTCAAATCGCCAAACGCGCGGCTGTCAAAGGACTTTTAATTGGTCATTTTTCTGCCCGCTACCGCGAACTGGATCCGGTGTTGGCCGAGGCACAGGCCATTTTTCCGGAGACTGAGCTGGCAATCGAGGGGAAAAGTTTAGAACCAGGATCAGGATCAGGATTTGCAGGATTAAAGGATTAGCAGGATCGGGATCAGGATTTACAGGATTAAAGGATTAGCAGGATAAAGGGATTAACAGGGTAAAGGGATTTACAGGATAGAATTAACGGGAATTGAATTATCAATTTTATCATGCTTGAACAGAAAAGAAACCGGTTGTTTATTCTCCTGAGCGGAATTTTCCTGACCAATGCGATCATTGCTGAAATGATTGGCGTGAAGATCTTTTCGGGTGAGGCTACCCTGGGTCTCAACCCCGCCAACCTGCACATCCTCGGATATACGATGGATTTCAACCTGACGGCTGGTGCGGTGATCTGGCCCGTGGTCTTCGTCACATCCGATTTGATCAATGAATATTTTGGAAAGCCGGGCGTTAAGCGCATCAGCTACCTTACGGCGGGTCTGATTGCCTATGCTTTTCTTGTTATTTTCCTTACGATGAGACTGCCTCCGGCCCAGTGGTGGCTCGACGCCTATAGCAAGGATGCCGACGGAAACTATTTCAACATGGACTTTGCGTTTAACCGGATATTCGGACAAGGGCAGCGAATCATCATCGGATCTTTATCCGCCTTTTTGCTCGGACAGCTGGTGGATGTCTTTGTTTTCCACCGCATGCGCAAAGTAACGGGAAATAAAATGCTTTGGCTTCGCGCAACGGGATCAACCCTGGTCTCTCAATTTGTCGACAGTTTTGTCGTCTTGTACATCGCCTTTGCAGGCACCTTTACCAACGCACAAATTGTCGCTATCGGCATAACCAATTACAGTTACAAGTTTGTGATGGCGATTGTTTTGACACCGCTGATTTATTTGGGTCATTATTTCATCGACAGCTACCTTGGAAAGGAAAATGCCTTGCAGATCTCGGAGGAGGCCGCAAGCCAAAGTAATTCATTTCTTTAACCGGCAAAGATTGTCAAGGACCACGGCGGTCGCTATTCCGGCATTGAGTGATTCTGCACCTCCGATCCGCGGGATCATGATCTTCTGATGAACCAATTTGCTGACTTCCGGCGATATTCCGTTTGATTCATTTCCTACCACGATGACCCCGCCTTTGGCGAAATTGAATTCATGGACATTGGCGCCTTCGAGAAAAGCGCCATACACCATCGTTGCCTTGCGCAGAAAATCCGGGAGCGAGGCATAGAACACCTCGACCCTCGCGAACGAACCCATGGTTGCGCTGATGGTTTTAGGGTTGTATAGATCCGCCGTTTCCTCAGAGGCGATAATATGTCTGATTCCATACCAATCGGCAGTCCGGATGATCGTGCCGAGGTTACCTGGGTCCCGGATGTTGTCCAGGGCGAGGGCAAATTCATCCGAAGTCAGCACCGGCGCCCTGTTGGGTTTCATCCTGACGACGGCAATGGCTGAATTGTTTGTTTGAAGGGATCCAGCTGCGGCAAGGTCTCGCTCCGAACATGAAATAACCTCCAAACTCTTTGTAGCCAGCCGTTTGACCCGTTGCTCGATAAATAAGGGCGTCGCCGCAACCAATGTTATTTGAAAATCGGAGCGAAAAAGCTCTTCCACACTCTTGGCTCCTTCCACGACAAAGGATTGTTCCTCTTTTCGGTATTTCTTTAATTGCAGGGATTTAATGTATTTGAGTTTGGCTTTGGAGAGCATAAGAGCTTGTTAAAAAAGAAATATAAATATTTTCTGGTCGCAGCGGTACTTCCGTGGCTTCTTTCCGGTTGCCTTGGCACGCACTACCTGAAAGGAAACGAAAAACTTCTGTACCGGCAAAGCGTGGTCGTACCAAAGGGGATTAGCACCGAGGGACTTACGGATCTGTATGTTCAAAAGGCAAACCGCAAAATCCTGGGTTTACCCATCAACAGTTTGGTGTGGATGTATTACACGGGTGCAAGACGCTATCACCAGGAGAAGTTTATTGCCAAGAGAGATGCCGTTGAGAAAAAATATCAAGCGAAAATAGATGCTACCGCTTCGGCGAAAAGAAAGACGAACCTGCTGTATCGCAAGCAAAAGAAGATCGGTGTGCTGGACGGCAAGATTGAAAACGGGAATATGTTTATGCAGTGGGGCGAAAAGGTGTCGGTCTATGATTCGGCCAATGTCAAGGCAACGGTGGACCGGTTCCAAAGCTACCTCTTCACCAAAGGTTACTTCCTCTCTAAAACTTCAACCAAGATCACCGAAAATAATAACCGCGTCCGGGTGAAGTATAGGATAGCGCCAGGTTCGGGTTATCATTATGACTCCATCGGTTATGACATAGCCGATACGGTTGTGCGGAGACTGTTGCTGCGGAATAAGGGCCTGAGCCTGGTCAGGAAAGGCGACCAATTTGACCAGGACATACTCAGCAAGGAACGTGAACGCCTCGATTTATTATGCAAAGACAACGGCTATTACGATTTCAGCAGGCAGTATGTAGATTTTGACATTGACACCGCTTACAAGCCCGGCCACCTGATTGCGCTCCGCATTGAGGTCAAAAGTCCGGCGAAACGCGATTTTCATAAACAGTTCCGGGTGGACTCCATAAGCTTTAGAACCGACGTGGGAGTGACTGCGCCCGAAGGAATGAAACGTCAATCCAAAGTCTATCGCAACATAACGTTTAATTTTTTCAAGGATATTTACAGCAAAAAAATTCTTGGCCAAAGGGTATTCATCAGAAAAGACAGCCTTTACAGCCGCAAGGAAACTTTTGCGACGCAACGCCAATTAGCGAACCTCGATGTGTTCAAATTTGTCAATATTAACTACGATACGTCCGGCGGCCGCTTTATCGCCAATATTTTCTCCAGCCCCCTCGACCGGTACTCATGGTCCAATGAGGCGGGCATGACGGTGACCCAGGGTTTCCCGGGTCCCTACTACAGCATGAGCTTCCGCAAACGGAATATTTTTGGAGGTCTCGAAAGCTTTGATCTGAACGGGCGCTTTGGTTTTGAGGGGGTGGCCTCTGCAACGCAATCGGGAAATTTTTACAAGAGTACAGAGGCGAGTGTTAACGGTACGATCACATTCCCTCAATTTCTCATTCCATTGAGCGCCGATGCCGCGTATCGACTTGGAAAATACAATCCCAAGACGCGCTTGCTGGGGGGGTATACTTATACTGACCGGCCTGAATATCAACGGGCCATTAATACGTTGTCGGACACCTATACGTGGGAAAATGAAAACAGAAAGACCCTTCAGTATTCACTCACGCTGATCAGTCTGAATATTATCCGCTCAAAGACTGATCAGAGATTTGACAGCGTCCTCAGGGCGCTTCAAACGAATCAAGGAAATAACCTGATTAACTCTTTTAAGCCATCCTTTGTCAGCAGCATGATTTTTTCCATTACGTGGAACCCCAACAATTATGGAAACACGCAAAAGAGTTCTCTTTATTTGAGGGCGTTGGCCGAAACCGGCGGTACTTTTTTCAATCTCTATACGCCCAATTTTGTGTCAAAGGAAGGTCTTCAGACCTATAAGTATCTCCGGTTCAGTTTTGACATCCGGAAAAACGTAGTCGTCGATAAAAATACGATTCTCGCGTACCGGTTCAATTCAGGTGTGGCCTACTCTTACGGCAGCAACAAGTCGCTTCCCTATGAAAAATATTTCTTTGCCGGCGGCAGCAATGGCATTCGCGCCTGGCGTCCGCGGCGTTTGGGTATCGGATCTTATCCCGTCTTGCTGGCCGGAAACCCCGACAAAAACGGACTCTTTGATTATCGCAATGAAAAACCGGGGGAGATTTTGCTTGAAGGAAGTATCGAATTGCGTCAAAAATTGTTTGGATTTGTAAGCGGAGCCGTTTTTGTGGACGCCGGGAATGTATGGCTATTCAGGGAACAACCACCTCAAACGGACCCTGCGTATCCAACCTGGACCGGGAACACTAAATTCAAGCTCGATGAGTTTTACAAAGAGTTGGGAGTAGGTACCGGCTTTGGATTGCGATTTGACTTTGCCTTCCTGGTTCTGCGCCTGGACGTGGGCATGAAAGCCTATGACCCCGCCCGCCCGCCCGGAGACCGGTTTATTTTAACCAAGGCCAAATTCTGGAGCCCGTACGGAACTACGCGCGATCCGGTGATTTATAATGTGGGGATTGGGTATCCGTTTTAAGTTTAAAGTTTCGGGTTTAAAGTCTAACGTTCTTTTGAGACGTCAATCCGTTGGTTCGATTCCTGTCGGGGCTACCAACAAAGCAGACCCCGAAGCAACCAGCTTTGGGGTTTTGTATTTCATGTCGGCTTGCTTCGGGGTCGCTTTGTTGTGCCCTAAAGCGACCGACGAAGGAGGTCTGCTTTAGGGTGCGATTATCAGCGATTATCAGGAAAACCGGATTCGCTTTCACCTCACCTACCTCTAATATTGTCATCCTAGACAAGGGATTATGATCTTGCCCTATTGCGTTTACATATTATTCAGCCATAAGGATCATCTTATGTATACCGGCTTTACGACGAATATTGAAGAGCGCCTCAAAAATCACAATGAGGGAAAGACAAAAAGCACAGCTCCGCGTAGGCCGTTAGAACTGATATTTTGCGAGTTTTATCTTTTTGAAACGGATGCGAGAAAGCGAGAAATGTATTTTAAAACAACCGCGGGTAAAAAG
>JBGPGZ010000194.1:0-7691 GCA_041484175.1 Cyclobacteriaceae bacterium
CTCATTCTATTCGCTGTTGGACTACGTGAATCCTTCCTTGCGCAATACTTACGGCAACGTTTCTCAGACAGAATTTCTTGTTCCCCATGGCTCGGTTGTAGTTAGTATCGAGTTAAAGGGTGATCTGTTGGAGGTTAGCTGTCCGCTGGTGGATATTTCTGCCGCCACACGCATTCCCTTGTTAAGAAGGGTAGCTGAACTAAATTTCTATCCGCTTTCATTGGCACAAATTAAGCTGGCCTCCGGTCCCGATGGAAAGCGGGACCAGCTTTCATTCCAATACAGCAGCACGCTGAATACGTGCGAGCCATTCAAGACCTATTATGTGTTGAAAGAGATATGTCAAACGGCAGACCGGTATGACGATGAATTTCGTGAAAAATTCAAGGCAAAAAGCCTCGTGGAACCCAAGGTCAAATATTTCTCGCAGGAAGAAACAGACAAAGCCTGGAGCCAGGCCAATGAAATAATTCAGGAGACATTTCAGTTCATTTCTTATTTTGACTCGCAGCGATGGTTCGGAAGTTCCCTTGACTTCATGGTAATCGCGCTGAAACGGATTGACTTTTGTACGCAAATACAAGGGTTTCTCAAGAATGAAGTAGAGCGCGTGATTGGCGAACTTAGCAATGGCAAAATAAATATCAACGAGCGTTTACAAACCGGCCGGAATTTTTTGACGCAAATCCAAAAAGCGGGAAAAGAGGCCTTTGTAAAAAATCTGTATCAATCCGAAGTTTTTATTCCTGAAAAATGGTTGACGACCGGCCAGCAGTTAAAGAACGTTATCCAACCTCCGTTGAACCAGGCACAGAAGCTCCTGAATGATAAAAACTACATCGGTTCCTCCATCGAGTCCCTGTATTGCATGTACGACTTGTTCAGCAAGAATAATATGGATCATGCCGTTAACAACATCCTTATGAACAGCTTGTCAACTGCCTCCGGCAGGTCATGGCAGGAGTCGTCAGGGGTATTGCTTGGCGGATTGCAGGCCATCAACAACATCCCGGTTCAGTAAATCATAAAAGAAAAAGATATGTCACAACATATTTTCGAGCAATCAATTTTTAAGGTCAACACAGCATCGGGGTCAGGCACAAGCTTTTACCTGAAAGACAAAGGCGTTTTTGTAACCAATTATCATGTTGTAGGCCCGTACAAGCAGGTGTCTTTACAGGACAAAAAGGGCTCACGCTACCTGGCCAATGTAATTCTTGTGAATCCACACGAGGATGTAGCCTTCCTGAAAACCGAGGAAACTTTTGATGTTCCATTATTGGAATTGAATTCAGGAGAACCAGTGCGTCAGGGAGATAAGGTGTTCGTCGCTGGTTACCCGTTTGGGATGCCATTCACCGTAACGGAAGGTGTAATCAGCGCTGCAAATCAAAACATGGGCGGAAGATTCTACATTCAAACAGACGCGGCGGTAAATCCTGGTAATAGCGGTGGCCCGATGATTGACGCCAAGGGAAGGATTATTGCTATCACCACCAGCAAATTCAGCCAGGCAGACAATATGGGTTTTGGCGTTCCGGTTACGTCCCTGGCGGAAGAGTTTAAGGCGCTGCAACAGGTGCAAAGCAATTCGTTTAATCTTGTGTGTGACTCCTGTGCTGCATTGATTTCTGACCGGTCGGAATATTGCAATAATTGCGGACAAACTATTGATCTGAAATATTATGACGAGCCACCACTGTCCGACCTGGCGCGGTTTTGTGAAGGTTCAATTGCCAGCCTGGGAATGAATCCGGTTCTGACAAGACAGGGCCATGAATTCTGGGAGTTCTATGTTGGATCGTCATTGGTGCGTTTGTTTGTTTACAATCGGAGCTACCTCTACGCTACCTCGCCGATCAATGAATTGCCAAACCAAAACATGGGTGGATTGCTGGACGATCTGTTGTCCATGGATATAGCACCGTTTCAACTCGGTATCCAGCAAAAAGAAATCTTTACTTCTTACAGGGTGCATATGTCAGATGTCTTTTCGCCCCGGCAGCAGGAGATCAGCAATAACATCACCAACTTTTTCAACAAGGCCAACGAACTGGACGATTATTTTGTCGAAAAATTTGGTTGCAGATACTCCGTGTGGTCATTGAAGAACAGGACCAATTAGCATTCAGGCAGCCAGTTCGGTTAACACCGGATTCGATGGTTGCAATGCGTGGATAATAGGTCGATTACAAAATCCTGGTTAATGCCGGATGGTCACCTGTCACCACACCGATTTCATCCTCCACGCCTTGACCTTAAAAGTCGCTTCCCCATTTTTTGAATAGGTTTCAACCTTCGCATCATCTTTTGTGATGAATACAAGGTCGCTGATCGTTTCCTCACCGTCGTTGGCAAACACTTCGACGATGGACTGGTCGATAAAGATATGCAGTTTGATTTTTCCTTTCACAGGGTTAAGCTTCAAACTTTCAACGCTTGCAAAATCTTTATGAAAACTGACATTGCCCGAATGGGTCCTGTCAAAAAACAGTTCACCGGATTCGACCCGATAACCTATGATGGTTTCTTCATCTCCACTTTTTAATATCTTGATGCCTGCCTCCTTGGCGGAGGCGAGCGTGATTTCTACTTCCAATTCAAGCTGCTTTCCTGAAATTTCACCGTGGACCTCGCCATCCCGCAGTGAACGGAGCGTGTCAGGCGGTTTTTGGAAAAGCCGGATGCCTTCCCCGGTTTGCCTGAGGGAAAGTTCACGTGGCATCGACATCGCTCCTCGCCAGGGTGATGTAGGGGTTTTGTTTGCGTAGGCCCAATTATTCGCCCAGCTGATCATGATGGCTTGGTTGTTTTCTTCAGGCAAGTGGTTATACACGATGCCGGCATAAAAATCCTTTCCGTAATCAACATACAGCGGTTTTTGTTTTGGATCATCCGCCGTAAACTTCGATCCATCAAATTTCCCTACGAAATATTGTACACCGACAAAGGTGGACCCCTGGGGATGGCTCCCTGAAAGGGACAGAATCCAGCGCCTTTGATCAGAATTGCCGACCGGCAATTCAAACAGGTCGGGGCATTCCCAGATTTTGGACGTGTCACCCAGCGGACCGAACTCACTCACATATTTCCATTGCGTGAGATTCCTGGATTCATAACATTGTACTTTGTGGAGATCAGGCACGACCAGCACCAGTACCCATTTATTTTGCGGTTTGTACCAGAATATCTTCGGGTCGCGAAAGTCTTTACGCTGGATATCGAGCACCGGGTTCTTATCATACCTTTTCCATGTACGGCCATCATCATCACTGAACGCCAGACTCTCGTGCTGGCGTTTGCCTTCTCCCCGGGCGTGCACGTGGGAGGTGTAGACCGCCACCATGCAATCTTTCCCCCGGCACAGCCCACTCGTATTATTTTCATCCACCACCACGGTGCCTGAAAAGACCATGGTGCTGTCGCCCGTGAGCGGGTCAGGATATTCTCCGATGGCGGGCGTCAAATGTTCCCAATGCATAAGGTCCCTGCTGACGGCATGGCCCCAGGTCATATGCCCCCACGTGTCGCCGTAAGGATTATATTGATAAAAAATATGATACTCCCCTTTGTAATAGACCGGGCCATTGGGATCATTGGTCCAGTTCCTGGCGGGGGAGAAATGGAAAGCCGGGCGATAAGGCTCTGTATAAAGTCCGTCCTTCCCCAATTCCGGAGAAGTTGTTTTGCGTCCGCAGGCCATTAAAAGCAAAATCAAAAAGAAGATGTATTTCATGGATGATAAAATTAACCAATTGGCAACATTAACTTTTGTTAAAGCATATTTCATAAAAGTTCAAAAAAACCAAAGCTTGATTGCCATCGCGATCACAGAAACGATCATTACGCGTTTGATCCACACGTCTCCCGCACGCACCGACCAGCGGCTGGCATACCACCCACCCAGGGCATGGCCGATTGCCAGAATAAATCCGGTGGCCCAAAGAATTTTTCCTTCAATCGCAAAGACCAGCACTGACACTGCCGTGTAGACAATCGCCGCAAAGACTTTTACGTAATTACTTTTCACGAGGCTTAAATTATTAACCAGGCTTAACACTGCGATCACAAGAAATCCGACGCCAGCCTGAACGAATCCTCCATAAATGCCAATAAAGAAAAAGCAAATGGCGCCTGTAACCTGACTGCGGAAAGTAAGTTTCTCTTCACCCTTGGACTTGAAAGGGTCGTAGATGATCAAGACAACAGAAAGAATCATGACACCAACAAAAATCCTGCTAAACACTGCGTCCGGTACGTTGGAGGCTATCAGCGAGCCGATTAACCCGCCTCCCAGAGAGGCTAACCCAAGATATAAACTGTAAGGCCAGGGAAGTTCCACATTCTTGCTTCTGAATCCGCCGACCGCAAAGACATTTTGAAAGAGGAGGGCCACGCGGCTGGTGGCGTTGGCCATCGTGATGGGCAGACCCATGAATGTGAGAATGGGGACGGAGAAGAGCGAACCGCCACCGCCCACCGTGTTAAGGAACGCTGCGAGAAAGCCAACACCAATGATAATTAGATACTCATACCAGTTTAGCATATTTCAAGTCGTAGGTAATAATTTCAGTTTCGAGTTTCTAACCTAATTACTAACTATCACCGATTACCGATCCGATCACCGTTTACCGACCACCGATCACCGATTCACCGGTTCTCACCGTACCTTTGCTTTGCGAATAATTTTCGAAAATAGGCGTGGGAAGAGTTGTTTCAGAGACACCGCAAACATCTCCTTGACACCACCGATATAAACTTCTTCTTCTTTCCATTTAATGGCCCGGATCATTTTTTTGGCAAAGACATCCGGCAATAAGCCGTGGTCTGTTGAGGAGTCCATCCGATTTAGTTTGTCGCCCGAGCCGGTGAGTGCGTTCAGCGTAATGTTTGTTCGAATCCATCCGGGACAGATGAGCGTGACGTGGATGTCCTTGCTCTCTTTCCATAACTCGGCACGCAAGGAATCAAAGAAGCCATGCAAGGCATGTTTCGCCGCAGCATAGCCGGAGCGGTAGGGGGTCCCGATCTTTCCCATGACGCTGCTCACGGTTACAAAGTGTCCTTTCTTTCGTTTAATAAAATGAGGGATCATGTACTTTGTCAAGGCGATTGTGCCGAAGTAATCTACCTCCATGATTCTACGATCTACCTCAAGGGCCGTGTCTTTCGCAAGACTTCGCTGACTGATGCCTCCATTGTTGATGAGTACATCGACGCAACCAAAAAACTGAATCGCCGCTTCGACACTGAGTTGAAGCGTGGAAGGTTCGGACAAATCGAGCGGAAGAATGCGGATGTCAGGTTGAGCCTTTGGAAAACAGTTTCCTTTAACACGCTCAAGTTCGTCCTTTCTTCGAGCAGAGAGAATCAGTTTCGCACCTTTTTTAGCAAGGGCATAGGCAAGTGCTTCGCCGATGCCCGACGATGCCCCGGTGAGCCAGATAACCTTTCCCGAAAAGGAAGACATGGACGGTGGTAAACTAGAGCTGTTTTGAAAGGCGCTGATCTTCGGCATATACCCAAATGGTATAAACTCCTATGGCTGTGCCGATCGGGAACGAGAAAAGTTTAAGACAACCAAGAACGAGGGCAAGGATCAGGGCCCACTTTTGCTGCGTAAGCAGGCCAACTCCCGCTACCAGGGAGGGTATCGAGATGAAGATAATAACGCAGGCCGGCAGGTACCGCAGGAGGCTCGAAACGAATTCAATCACGGGAACATCCTCCGGGTCAGCCTGACTCATGGCAAAAGAAAAAATGGTGGTGAGGAATACGGCCAACAAGACCATAATGAATATCTGAAGAATTGCCGTAACGATGTAGACGATTCCTAATATCTTCTTGTGACTCTCCATAGCGCTGGGTTTTAGGCAAGTTACACAAAGACGGTCAACTCTTCCTTTCGTACAGGACAAAATCAAATGCCTGGGCGTGGCGCTCGTCCACCGAGTGGTGCCTTCGTGACACTTCTTTCCACTCGGCTATATTAAATTCCGGGAAAAACGTGTCTCCATTGATGTCCGCAAGAATCTCCGTCAGGTAGGCGCGTTGCGTTAAGGGCATGCCCATCTTGTAGATTTCAGCACCGCCGATAATGAAGACCTCCTCTTCGCCCGCTTTACGGGCCAAGTCAATTCCCTGCTCGATGGAATGAACAAGGATACAGTGGGGGGCGCTGAAGTCCTTTTGCCGCGATACAACCACGTTGGTACGGTTGGGCAACGGTCTGAATTTTTCAGGAATGGACTCGTAATTTTTTCGACCCATAATGACATAGTGCTCTTTGGTGGTCTGCATAAAATATTTCATATCATCGGGTAAATGCCATGGCAGGCCATTGTTTTTTCCGATGACGCCGTTACGCGATCTGGCTGCGATAAGGGAGACAATCATAGTCATTGGTCATTGGTCATTAGTCATTGGTAATTAGTAATTGGTAATAAGAGACTCGAAACTGAAATTATTACCCCGCAGTCTCTTGCAGGGTTGAGACCCGGAACCTGTTACTGTCACCCCGCAGTTTCTTGCGGGGTTAGATCTTGTTTCCCATAAAAAACTCCCGGACCGTCATTCTTCTTTTCCCTTCAGGTTGCAGCTCGTCGATGGAAATCCAGGTGTCGGTCGTTTTGATGTAAAGATAGTTTTTGTTGTCGGTACCGAATTCGTCGGCGGCGCTTTCTTTTTGATGATCAACGATGGAAACTTTATAGATCTTATAGGTCTTTCCATGAAAGGTGGTCCAGGCGGTTGGATAGGGACTCAAACCGCGTACAAAGTTCCGGACTTTCTCTCCGGGCTGATTCCACTTGATCTCGCAAGTTTCCTTGAATATCTTCGGGGCATGCTTGATCGCTCCGGTTTCCGGTTGGGGTATGGAAGGGCAGTTACCGGTTTCTATCGCCCTGACCGTTTTTAGCACGAGTTGCCCGCCTTTTTTCATCAGCCGTTCATAGAGAGAACCCGCGTCATCCTGGTCGTCAACCGGTTCCTTTTCCTGAAAGATGATGCTGCCGGTATCAATTTCATGTTTGAGGAAAAAAGTAGTCACACCTGTTTCCTTCTCACCATTGATGATCACCCAGTTGATCGGCGCCGCGCCGCGATATTGGGGCAGCAAAGAGGCGTGAAGATTGAATGTGCCCAGCGACGGCATTGCCCACACGCCTTCAGGCAACATCCGAAAGGCCACCACTACTTGCAGATTGGCCTGGTAGTTTTTTAGTTCTTCCTGAAATTGGGGCGATTTGAGATTCGCGGGCTGAAGAACGGGGAGGTTGTGCTTTATCGCGCATTCTTTTACGGGTGATGGCATCAGCTTTTGCCCGCGGCCTTGCGGCTTATCGGGCGCCGTCACTACCGCTGCGACGTCGAATTTATTTTCAACGAGTGTTTCGAGACTCGGCACCGCAAATTCGGGAGTGCCCATGAAGATAATGCGGAGTTTGGTCATGATAGGCAGTACAATAATGGCTCAAAGATGCATTATTTCGAATTGACGCTGGATTCTGGATGCTGGATTTAGCGGAGAGGGGGCAATGATTCGCAAAGGGACGTTCTATCTTCCTCGTACCTCGTACCTCCAACCTCGTACCTTCTGAATTCACAGAATCCCGAATCAATCCCTCAGTTCCTTTCTCATGTATTTTTTACAAACCGGGCACGCTTTCCATGCATGCCCCCGCGCCGGA
>JBGPGZ010000195.1:0-7691 GCA_041484175.1 Cyclobacteriaceae bacterium
CACTTGTTCTAAACAGGAAGTCTATCATTTCAGATTGCCTACGGAGAAAACAACATTGTATGAATCCTTTCCTGTATGGGTGGATGTCGATGGAAAGGATTTTTATTATGGAATCCCCGGCAACTCACACCGCGGTTTCAAAATCGGCGTCGACAAACGCGGGGAGAATTTTGACCCGACGTCCGGTGACCGGCTTCCAAACCTGGAAGTCCTCCGCGATGCAAGAAAATTTATTGACCACCGTTTTCCGGGATTAAAAAATGCGCCCCTGGCCGAAAGCCGCGTTTGTCCATATGAAAACTCACCGGATGGCAATTTCATTCTTGACACCCATCCGCAAGCTGATAACGTCTGGTTTCTAGGAGGAGGATCCGGGCACGGCTTTAAACATGGACCCGCCCTGGGGGAAATGGTATCCGGGGTTTTGGAAGGGAAAAGACAAATTCCACCCCTACTAACTCGTTCCGAAAAATGGTCGAGTTGATTTGCGAGTCTACAGGACCCTCCATAATTAAACTCACATTGAACCGAAGAGCCAGATTGACATTTTTTAATGGTTAACTTAGTGTCTTGAGGGACGATTTTATGGCAAGGGCGCGTCATGTATGCTGGTTTATCATCCTCCTTGTGATTTCCTGCAAGAAGGATTCTGAAATAGTCCCTGACATTTTCTTTGAGAATCTAAAAGATAACGCCGTTGTGTGGAATACAATTTCGCTCGAGTTGGGTGTTCCGGATCCATCTCGCATAGATCGAATTGAAGTATTCATTGGGGCAGATTTGCTGGTGACTCTCCATCAGCCGCCCTATTCACTTTCGTGGAATACGCGTGAAAAGGAAGATGGAACGTATGTCCTCCAGGCCACCCGGACCGACCATCAGGGACTACAAATAAGCACCAGCCTTACCATTACTGTTCGCAACCTTCTTCTCTCGGTGATCGTGCCGCCCGACCAGCTGAGCACCACGAATGGTATTCAACGGGGATTTTTATTTCTATCCGACCGGGATGGCAAGACCATTGTCTCCACCGAATATATGAATAGCGATACGGTCAAGATTCCAGCGCCCCAGGATTTCCAAGACGGCATTTTTACTTTGAACGAAGCATATACCAGCAACGGCAGCTATCTCCAGGTCGTCAGCTTCCAGGAGGTGCCCCGGGGAAAGTGGACACTCGCCATCGACCGCAAGGCCAACCCCGCTGTTGGAGACATTACCCTTAATTTTACGGTCCCGGCGGAGGACACGTACTATATAAGCTGCAACGGAGGATATCAGTTTTTAAATAAAGACGAGGATTTGGTTAAACTCAACCTTAGCAAATCACCTTCCAAACTATTTATCAGGGAAGTTGGCAGACCGGTCAATTATTACAAAATAATGGACGATCTGTCGCCGGGGCCTCATGATGTTTCTTTATCAGATGTCACCCATTCACTCAGCAAGGTTAAAGCAACAGTCCTTTTTTCTTCGGTCCAAACTGCCCGCGTTACCTTATATGGATTTCCGATCGCTAATCAATTTGACGAATACTATGAATTAGGACAGTTCTTTTACCACGATGGCGACTTTGATGTGGCGTATCCTGGTACCGATTTTCCTGTCTATGGCTCCAACTCGCACTACCGCAATAGTCTGTTGATCATGGATGCCTTTCATCCGGACAAATTATTTGATTTTACGCCTCTCCAGGCAGAAGTCAACTTTCGGGAAACAGAGAAATTCACAGTGGCCGTGGCAACGTATGGGGACTTTGAAACGTATGCGATTGGCTGGGGATATAATGACAATCAGCAGGGAAGTGAGCTGAGCTGGACAATGATTGGTGCCAATGGTAGAAACCAGACCGTGAAGTTGCCTGAATTGCCATCCACCATCGGTTCTGCTGTACCCAAGGTCTCTCTCGGTAGCGCATACTTTTTTAACTCCCTGCAGGTGGCTAATTATGGTATTTCGGATGACTACGCCTCGTATCTGGAATTTATTTCCGCACACGGATATAGCGCTCCGTTTAGATTTGGCAACGCGTGGAAAGAGCAATTATTTTTTGGCAGCGGAACCACTGGAGGTCGAAATGATCAACTTGAACCGTTACCGCTTCATGAACTTCTTACTCGCAGGAGGTAATTCTCCTTTTCCTTTGGATGGTGAACAGGTCTTACTTCGTGGTTGAAAACCGGTACACTGTCTTTTGTTCATACTTTTCTCCCGGTTTCAATATCACCGAAGGAAAATCCGGACGATTGGGAGAATCAGGAAAATGTTGGGCCTCCAGGCAAAAACCGGTTCTGAAATCATAGGCCTTCCCTCCTTTGCCTCGATCGTTTCCATTCAAAAAATTCCCCGTATAGAACTGGACACCCGGTTCGGTTGTCAATACCTCCATTACACGGCCGGTCGTGGGTTCTGTCACCTTGGCGGCCAATGTCAGCGATTTGTCTTTTTTATTCAGTACCCAATTGTGATCATAGCCTTTGCCAAACTCGATCTGCTGATCATGCGCGTCGATTCGCTCCCCGATGCGATGCGGTTTGCGGAAATCAAATGGTGTGCCTTCGACTTTTCTAAGTTCGCCGGTCGGGATCAGACCCTCATCTACGACGGTGAAACGATCGGCATCAATCATCATGGAATGATTCAGAATGTCTCCGTTGGCAGGGCCTGCCAAATTGAAGTAGGAATGGTGGGTTAAGTTGATAACAGTTGTCTTATCAGTGGTGGCCAGGTAGTCAATCACCAGCTCATTGTCGTCCGTCAATGTGTAGACTATTTTTGCATTCAGGTTTCCAGGATAACCCTCCTCTCCGTCCTTGCTGAGGTAGCGGAATTCCAACCGGTTTGGGGTAGCAGGATTTTGTTCAGTCTGCCAGTACGCATTGTGAAATCCATTGGGTCCTCCGTGCAGGGAATTGCCATGATTGTTGGCTGAAAGCAGATATTCCTTTCCATCGAGCACAAACTTTGCTTTTCCAATCCGGTTGCCATACCTGCCAATGATGGCACCGAAAGAAGGATTGCCTGCCACGTATTGCTGCGCCGAATCATATCCCAGGACGACATCGCCCAGCGTTCCATTCCGGTCGGGCACCCAGAGAGAAATGATTTTGCACCCAAAATTGGTGACTGTCATTTTCACACCATTTTTGTTAGCCAATGTATAAACGTTTAACACGTGGCGTGCCTCCGCAGCGGTGCTATCGTTTGGCTGGTCCATAGCTTGTTTATTTTTTTCTGTCGAGCAATACACACTGATCAATGCGATCAGGATAAAAGAGAACCGGTTCATGCGGTTAAATTACAAATTTGAACCGAATCGCATCTAAAAAATAATTGGATTTCCATGTTATCACGACTTGATTTTCTTTGAACCGCCTTCCTTCCTGGGTTTCTTCCGCACGTGTTTCTTAAACGGGTCATATGCGATCACCGTTTTCCCCTGGGGGTCTCTGTACACGTGAAGAAAAACGCTTGGACCGACTTTTGCGTCCACGCCCACATTTTCAGGTTTATACGTTTTGTCCCTCCTCTTCAGATTACTCAGCGGAACCTGCACTTCCAGATTCATACTATCTTTCACACTGTACCTGCCCTCGACAAATAACCGGATCACACTCGATTCAATTTCCATCTTGCTGATTTCGATCTCAGTTCCATGGAATGTAAGGCGCGATTTGATCTCTCCGAACGAGACGTTGGTAAAGTCGCGATTCTTAAACAAGAAGTTGCTCATGTTTTGGAGCGGTTCGAAGTTGCGGAGTCTTCCTCTTTTGATGGAGAACTGGACATCACCGGCCATGCGGCGCGTCAAAATGGTAAAATCATCGTCCGTAGCTGCCCGCAGTCGCACGTACATATTGATTTTGCCTTCCAGGTTTTCGTACGTCGGGGAAGCGAGGCCAAAATTATCAAACGAATAGAAGAATTTCCTGATGTCCGCATTGCGCACCGTACCGGTTACGAAAAGCGGGTTGACCGGGTTCTGTAAATTGGCGATGGTCGCCGAAAGGGCAATTGCGCCACCGGCCAGGTTCATCGTAAAGTTCTTTGCTTCCAGTTTGTCGTTGGCCAACACAAAGGAGCCGTTCATTTTCGATCCTTGCAGTCGTTGATAGGATAGTTGATCCACCAGAACGGCCAGATCCAATTCTACCTTTTCATACAGCAAGTCGATCATATGCGAAATGCTCTTTTTCTTCACGGCCTTCTGCCGGGAGGAAGATCTCTTATTCGACCTTTTAGCCAAGAATGACGACAGGTCGAGAGCCGGGGAATAAACCTTGATCTTCACGAATCCTTTCTTCTCGGGTTGCATAAAAAAGGGAACAAAACCATAACTGTCACCCTGGATGGAAATTCGACTTTTATTGACCGTACAAGAGATATTCTTTATACCCACGTGGTCCTGGTTCAAATTCAATGACACCTGAATATTTTCATAGGATTGGTTTCGTGCGACATATTGAATAGCGCCATCCGTGATCGTCATTGCCCCCAGCACCTTTCCTTCCAGTTTTGTTTTCGTGCTGTCCAGTAATTCATTCAGCTTTCCAATATATTCGAACCTGGAATTGAATTTTCCTCCCGTAAATTTCATAAGGCTCGTATTAACCAGCGGGTTGAGATCGCGAAGATTGATGGATGTATTGGATTTTAAGTACACACGCGGGAACTGCAGATCATAAAAGGTAGCATCCAGTTTCATGGGCACACTCTGAAAAATTCCTGCAACGTTATGAAGGATTACCCTCGAATTATGGTCATCATTGGGTTCACCGCGTCTCACATGGTTTGAGAATGTACCGTCCAGGGTCACCTGTTCAACGGCAAGGCCGGAGGCCATGACTTTACTTTGGCTAAACTGAAAGGCGACATCCACGTCCGGTTGCGAGTGGGGGGCCAATGAGCCCTTGACCGTCGTCTTCACGTTGACCGGTTTTTCGATTTTGAACTTTTCGAGCTTTGCCTGAAGGGAGTGGGGAAGCAAAGAAATGCCTTCATTGTATTCCAGCTTATCTGAATTGACTTTTAGATAAAATCTTCCGGGTGACGTAAAGAAAAAGATCCCTGACAAACTCACGACCGATTTGGAAAATTCCAGCACGGAGGGAAGGATGATGAGTTCGCGAAGGGCGGGTTTGAATTCAAAATTCAATTGAACGGTGGCGCTTGTCTCCTTCAAAAAACTGCCGCTGGAGGGGTTGAACGTCAAGCCCTCAAATTTCATGGGCCCCGTCAGCGAATAAAGTCCGGAAGAATCTGTTTTCGAGATCTTACTTTTGATATCCAGGAAACGGGAGTCGAAGGACTTATTCTTCAGGGAGTCCTGAAATGAGAATGTCACATTTTCCAACCGTACCATATTAAATAAAAGCAAAACGGGATTCTCTGTTTTCGCTGTGTCCTTTACCTCCATTGATTTGAATACGTCGAGGTTCGTATACCCGGACCTGCTTCGGAATATGAATATGGCACCCTCCGTTACGTGTATCGAACTAACAACAATTGTCTTGTGCAAGAGGGGAGCCAGCCCCACGTTGACATACACTTTTTTTGCGTTGAAAAAATCCTTGTGATGCCGGATGTCATGAGGGCCCCGGATGTAAGTGTCATTGAGCGTAATGGATACGGCAGGAAACTCGTTCCAGATGCCAAAGTCCACACTGCCAATGTGAATGTCACCGTTGATGCTCTTCTTCAGCTCCTGGTTGACGGCCGCCAATATTTCTGCCTGATAGTAGTAGGCGACGCCAAAAGCTACCGTCAACAAAAAAAGCAAGGCCAGCAAGGTGAAGCCAAGCCACTTTAGTAAGCGCTTCATTGAAGAGGAATCGATTCCATTGCGAAAACAAGTTCATGATTTTTTTACGGCATTGCAATGCCGACAACAATTGTCAGCCACCCCCCCCCAGGGAAATTTGTAACCAGTGCTGACTTGAAGTTTGGATTGTGAGTGTCCGAAGGTACCACTTCCCAGGAGATGCCCTCGGAATTTTCAAGGCCTTACCGGACCACTTTGAGGACTTTCTTCTTTCCCGCGCTGACCGCTTGTTTCTCAACCGTGACCGGTTTGCAGGAAACAATATCATAAACAGACGCCCGTTTGCCAGATAAGATTATCATGCGCCTGCTATCGTTGCTGAAGGTAAGGGGGTGATCGGCAGGCATTGAGTACTGCAATTTTCCAGACGCAACATTCCAGACCTTGATCGTGTCCGGCGAAAAGGTCGAAATCCAATTGCCATCAAAACTCAATCTGGCCGTACTGCTTATGTTTCCAGTACCGACCTTCAGGTCGAGGAAAATCTTGCCCGATGAAGCCTCCCATAATTTGCACCTGCCATCTTCGGCGGACGCGGTGAGGATCCATTTTCCATTCATACTGAATTGACATGTAGTCACCTTTCCCGCGTTTACTGACAAAGAGCGGATCAAATTACCTGTAGACACGTCCCACACCCGTGCGTCCCGTCCTTTGATATTGATTGAACCGGAAACAATCCGCCCGCCATCGGGACTAACGTCAAATGGGTAACCTGCCAAAGTGTGGATGACTTTTCCTGTTTTCACATCCCAGACCAGGGCATTGCTGTCGTACCGCTCGGCAAACCTTTTGTTGTCAACTGAATGGCCTGAATCCAAAGCCAGGTACATGGAATTCCTTAACAAGCTACCGGAACCGGTAACAACCGATTGGTCCTTGTCACAGAATCTTGCGTCCGTGACAGCGTTATGTTCTTCTTTTTTTCCCAGTGACTCATACGTGTGATTCAAAGAATGATGGAGTTTTCCCGTATGGGTGTCCCACACTTTGGCAGTTCCATCCAGGGATGTGGCAACCAGCCATTTATTATTGTTGCTGAAATGGATCGATTTTATGGTATCGCTGAATCCCGCCAGGGAGAAGACGAGGTCGCCAAATTTGGTATTCCAGACTCTTCCCCCCCGACCGTTGATGGTCGCAATCAGTTTACCGTCAGGGCTAAAATCCGCAAGAAAACTTTTTGAAAGTTTTGTGACCGTACCAAACGAACGGATGAGTCTTCCGGATTCAGGGTCCCACAATTTAACAATGCCATCGACAGATGCGGTAATGAGGAGATTGTCATCTTCGTCATACTGAGCGCACCGTATTTCGGCTTTGTGCTCAAAGAACAGTGGTTCTGTTTTTTGGGCCTGAACCGGCCTTATTGCCAGGCATGCCAGGAGAATGGCAGAGAGGTTTGCTCGCAGGTTTATCATTGACATGGAAACGCCTGTTATTTTGATCAACCTCACTCGATAAAGCTACATCATTAATGGTAAGAAACGCGGAACGGTAACTACCAGACACATTCAGTGTTTCATACGGTCGGGCGGAGAGGCTGCGATGAATCATTTTAAATGATTGCTCTGCGGAAAATTTGCCGTAACTTTATCCATGAAGTTGGCTAGTCAAAGATCGCGATGAAGGGATTCAAGGCTCTACTAATAATACGCTTCCTTATCCTGGCAGGCTTCGAAACCCGGGTTTCGGCACAACTGCCATTCAACAAAGGCGTCAACCTCACCGGTTGGTTTCAGACCAACAATGCGCGGCAAATCCAGTTCTCGAAATTCACTAAAAAGGACTTTCAAAATATCAAGTCGCTGGGATGCGACGTCATTCGCCTCCCCATCAACCTTCATTCGATGACCAACGGCCAGCCGGA
>JBGPGZ010000196.1:0-7682 GCA_041484175.1 Cyclobacteriaceae bacterium
ATCTCTCTAAAGAGATTTTCCCGGGAAGGCTTTAGAACTCTAAAGCCTTTTTTGTTTTCTATGACTTTCGAAAAAGTAAGTTCGGTCTTAGCGGCGCATGTGCCTGCGGCATCCATGTCTTATTGCCTGGAGTTATGGAACCACGATCGGTTCGATTTCAGATTGCGCAAAAGCAGGGTTTCCAAAATCGGCGATTTCACTTTTCGCGATGGGCAGATTCCCCGTATTACCGTCAACCGGGATTTGCACCCCTACTTGTTTTTGATCACTTACATCCATGAAGTGGCCCATCTGGAAGTACACCGGCAGTTTGGACGCCTTGCAGACGCGCACGGGAAACAATGGAAAAAGGCCTTTCAGCAAATGTTGGACCCGGTACTAAATCAATTGATCTTTCCCGAAGACCTGCTGGTTGTCCTTCGAAAACACATGGTCGATCCGAAAGCCACTACTTTTTCGGACACGGCGTTAATGAACGTTTTCCGCCAGTATGATCCACACGCGGCTACTGCAACATTTCTATCCGATATTCCGGAGGGCAGCATTTTCGCCTTGCGAGGCCGATGGTTTAAAAAAGGGAAAACCAACCGCACCAGGGTCCTTTGCCAGGAGCTGAAAACAAAACGGAAGTATTTGGTACCGGCCGACGCACCCGTTGAAAATGTTCAATTAAGCCTTTTATAAGCAAGGCCGCAAGGACTCCTAATAATTGAATTCGTCGACAGAACTGGCACCTAGGAAAGCCGTCTTTGAATCATCCTGCTTACGAGTTCATAAAAACGGAGCGGATGCAGCGTTCGCCATGGCTCAATCTGCAACGTGCCGCCCATGTGGATATATTGATCAATGTGATATCTTTTGAATTCGTCCTGGACGAAAATGGGAAGACTGACCGCAGCGATCCAGCCGTCTTCGAGCTCTTCGAACCATTCTTCATAATACGAGTCATCGGAACCATGGAAGTTGAGGATGTTTTCACCGATCAGGATAAATTTGTTGACGCCTTCAGCGCTGAGGAGTTCGATGAAATTCCGCTTCAAATGCATGATGTCATTGTTGATGGCATCGTTCCATTCGCCCAGAAATTCCACGATCACAAAGCCTTCCTGGTAGTCGGCGTAGAGGATTTTTAAATAGAGTGTTTCCGAGTCAAAGGAATCCCATCCTGGGTCGATAAAGAATCCATAAATAGTGTCCTGGTAAAGGTCATAATTGTATTCTTTTCCAAAGAACGGAGATCGTTGATCTTGTGAAGAATCATAGTATTTAAGCCAATTGTAAAAAGGCTCAATGTCCTGCATCACACTTTGTTTTCAACTGCCCTGCGCACGCTCCCGTGTTTTTTGAGCAAGGCCTGCGCGGCTTTCGGCCCCACACCCAGCTCTTCCATAATCATCCGGGTTCCCCGGTCAATGAGCTTGTTGTTGGTGAGCTTCATGTCCACCATTTTATTTCCTTTTACACGGCCCAGCTGAATCATGGTCGTAGTGGATATCATATTCAACACAAGTTTTTGGGCCGTACCGGCTTTCATTCTTGTACTTCCTGTCACAAACTCAGGCCCGACGATGACTTCAACGGGAAAGTCAACGATTTTTGCTAGCTCGCTTCCCTTATTGCAGGTGATGCACCCTGTTACAATTCCATTTTTCTTTGCATCATTTACCGCGCCAATCACATAGGGAGTCCGGCCAGATGCCGCGATACCAACCAGGACATCCTTTTTATTGATCCGGTATTGCTTCAGGTCTTTCCACGCTTGCCGTGTATCGTCTTCAGCATGCTCCACCGCGTTGCGAATGGCTTTGTCTCCTCCGGCCATCAGGCCAATCACCTTGCCTTGCGGCATGCCATAGGTAGGAGGTATTTCTGAGGCATCGAGAATCCCCAATCGCCCGCTTGTGCCGGCCCCCACATAAAACAACCGGCCTCCAGACTCCATCTTTTTCACGATCGCCTTGACCAGGCGCTCTAACTTTGGGATTATCTTTTTGATCATGCCGGGCACCGTTTGATCTTCCTTGTTAATATGGATCAACAGCTTTCGCGTGCTCATCTTTTCCAGATGATCATAATGGGATGAGGATTCGGTGACACTCAACATTTATCAGGGATACTAAATCAAATCCTTTTGATGATAGAGCGCAAGTCCCGCGATAGGGCCCTCGAGGATGTTCTTGACGATGATCCCCTTGTCGTTGGCGACTTGCCTTAATACGTCGCTAAAGTAGAACGCAACGGAGCCTGTGAAATGCACTTTCAGGGATGCATAATTCTCATACTTCATCACATTTTCTTCATAAAAATCGGCAAAGCTTCTGTATACGAGCTGATAACAGTATGGTTCTTTTAAATGCTGGAATATAAATTTTGAAAAGCTGGCCAAAAAAGCGCCTGGTTTTTCGCCCTGATATACTTTTTCCAAAACCTCTTCGCGAGTCCAGGGAAAGCGGCTGTGAAATTGTGCCGCCAGGGTTTTGGGCATGTTTTCCCGAAAGTAATCAAAGATCAAACGCCTGCCCATATAAGTGCCGGAGCCTTCGTCGGCCAAAATCCAACCCAGGTTGGCAACATTGCCAATGATTGCCTTGCCGTCATACAGACAGGAATTGGATCCGGTGCCCAAAATACAGGCAATGCCAGGTTCATTTCCGCATAAAGCCCGCGCCGCGGCAAGCAAGTCCCAACCGACTTCGATTTTTGAATCCGGGAAATAGGACGCAAAAGAGGCGCGTATCGTTTCCTCATTTTTTTCCGACGACACCCCGGTGCCGTAATAGAAGATCTTCGTCACACTTTCCCGGATCAATGGCAGCAAAACTTCTTCGATGCTTTTTTTCAAGTCGGTGATGGGCTGATAATAGGGGTTAAACCCCGCACAGTTGGCTTGCGCAATGGTGCCATCTTTGTGTAACATTCTCCAATCAATTTTGGAGCCTCCGCTGTCGGCAATTAAAATCATGCTCGTATTCGATCTAGGGAGTACGATTTACAATATTTCTTTGAATCCATAAAATAGGCATCCTTGCCTTTTGGCGGCACCGATGCAAAATTATCAACACTTCAATTAACGGATTAACTTTCCAATGACTTTAAATTTATAGAACACCGTTTCTGTATGCGGTGCGTCCTTGAGTTCGTCAGTCAGATCTTGACCTGCCCAATGCTCGTAGTGCTTTCCGCTAAACCACAAGCGTGAATCAGTTACTTCGTAGATCAATCCGCGATACGCTATCCATACTTCTTTTTTGTCCTGCCCGTTTCGCAAGGCGAGCTGCGCGCGGGTATAATCGGGCAACACCATCACCTCGTATAAATAGGTTGATCTTCAGAGGCCCTCATGGTTTCCATGGGGCAGGTTTCCAGGTAAGCCGCCGCCGAATTTTTTGCCGTTTGTCCTACGATCATTTGGATACCTTTTGCTATCCGCTAACTTTCCGGCTCAAAGATATTCCAAACCAATGAAATTAGTTAGCACGATCATCGTAACGGTCCTTGCAGCTACGGGCTATTGGTCGTGTCAGGAAAAACGGCCCGTCGACAGGATGAAGGACGACGACTTAAAGAAATATGCCGTTGAACTGGCCCATCAATACATCATTACCGATGGACATATCGACTTACCTTACAGGCTAAAAGAAACGAAATTCCGTCTGGAGCCCGGGTTCCTCGGCATCCCGGTTCACAGTAAAGAAGGGGACTTTGATTATGAGCGGGCGAAATCGGGTGGGCTCGATTGTCCTTTCATGTCAATTTATGTCCCGTCTTCTTATCAGTTGCAATCCGACCATGGCAAAGCGCTGGCCGACTCACTGATCAATATGGTGCATGGGATCGCGGAAGCCATTCCTGACAAGTTTTCGCTGGCGTTGACCCCGGATGATGTAAGGACCAATACCACAGCCGGAAAAATTTCCCTCCCCATGGGCATGGAAAACGGAGCTCCGATCGGGGATGATATAAAAAATGTCCGGTATTTTTATGACCGCGGTATCCGTTACGTCACCCTCACTCATGGCAAGGACAATCAGATCTGCGATTCTTCTTACGATACAACGGCAACCTGGAGCGGACTCAGTCCTTTTGGACGCCTGGTTGTAAATGAAATGAACCGGGTTGGTATCATGGTAGACATCTCCCATGTATCCGACAGCGCGTTTTATCAAGTCGTTCGCATGACCCATGTTCCGGTTATTGCCTCCCACTCCTCCTGCCGGTATTTTACGCCCGGATGGAAGCGCAATATGGATGATGACATGATCAAGGCGCTTGGTAAAAACGGAGGCGTGATCCAGATCAGTTTCGGGTCGTCATTCCTGGATTCTGTGGCAAGAAAAAATGGCAGCTTGCGCGACTCATTGCACAAGATCCTTAAAGCAAAGGGGCTGATGGCGAAGGATGACGCGGCACAATCCATCATTGGTCAGTTTACCGGCAATCCGCGCGATCTGTACTCAGATGTTGAACGTGTGGCCGACCACATTGATCACGTGGTGGCGCTCATTGGAATCGACCATGTGGGATTCGGCTCTGATTTTGACGGTGTCGAAGACTCGCTGCCGATCGGTCTAAAAGATGTTTCAATGTATCCGAACCTGCTTTATGTTTTGCTGAAACGCGGCTACACCGAAAAAGAAATAGAAAAAATCTGCGGCGCCAATTTGCTGAGAGTTTGGCAAGAAGTGCTCGATGCCGCCCACTGACATCCGGATTCTTAATAAACCGCCAGAAAGGCGGCGCGTGGTCTTACCAAGAATTAATCGGAGGAAACCGTGCAATGATTTGAATGAGTCGCTATTTTTGTTCCCGGTTTAACTAATCCGAACCTCATCCATGCCAAGAGACAGAAGTATACGCTCCGTGCTGATCATCGGCAGCGGACCAATCATTATTGGCCAGGCGTGCGAATTTGATTATGCCGGTTCTCAAGCTGCCCGTTCTCTTCGCGAAGAGGGCATTGAAGTGATCCTGATCAACTCCAATCCGGCGACGATCATGACGGACAAGGTGACGGCCGATCATGTGTATCTAAAGCCCCTTGAAAAGAAATATATCCGTGAAATACTTGAGAAACACCATGTGGATGCAGTTTTGCCAACCATGGGGGGGCAAACGGCGCTGAACCTTTGCATCGAATGCGAAAAAGCGGGGATTTGGGAACATTACGGGGTTAAGATCATTGGCGTTGATATCAAGGCCATTGAGACCACCGAAGACCGGGAGAAGTTCAGGTTAAAAATGAAGGAACTCGAAGTGGGTGTTTGCATCGGAGCGACTGCCACCTCCTTTCTTCAAGGAAAGGAGATCGCACAGGAAATCGGGTTTCCCTTGGTTATTCGGCCGTCTTATACCCTTGGCGGAACTGGCGGGGGCTTTGTGGAAAAGGCGGAGGACTTTGATGCAGCCCTCAATCGCGGCCTGCACGCTTCGCCCATTCACGAAGTGCTCGTCGAGCAGAGTATTGTGGGTTGGAAAGAATTTGAACTCGAGTTGTTGCGCGACGGCGCCGGCAATGTGATCATTATCTGCTCTATTGAAAACTTTGACCCGATGGGCATCCACACGGGAGACTCCATCACCGTTGCGCCTGCGATGACCCTGCCCGACACGGTGTATCAGCACATGCGCGATCTGGCGATTAAAATGATGAATGGCATTGGCAGATTTGCAGGAGGGTGTAACGTGCAATTTGCCGTCAACCCGGAAACGGACGAGATCATTGGTATCGAAATAAATCCCCGTGTTTCGAGATCATCCGCCCTTGCCTCCAAGGCCACCGGATATCCCATTGCAAAGATTGCCGCGAAGCTGGCCATCGGATATAACCTGGACGAGTTAAAAAATGCCATTACAGGAACAACCACCGCCTATTTTGAGCCTGCGCTCGATTATGTTATTGTAAAGATCCCACGATGGAATTTTGATAAGTTCCAGGGCGCCGACCGCAAACTGGGGCTTCAGATGAAATCCGTGGGCGAAGCGATGGGCATTGGAAGAAATTTTCAGGAAGCACTGCAAAAGGCTTGTCAGTCGCTGGAGATCAGAAGGAATGGCCTGGGGGCTGATGGAAAGGAACTAACCAAACAAGCCGATCTTCTCTACAGTCTTGAGCACCCCAGTTGGAACCGGCTCTTTCACATTTATGACGCCATGAAGCTGGGTATTTCCATGAAGACCATTGAGAAACTTACGAAAATCGACAAATGGTTCCTGGATCAAATTGAAGAGCTCATCGAATTGGAGCAAGAAATTGAAAAGTATAACCTCGATAGCATTCCCGCATCGCTGATGCGCACCGCCAAGGAAAAGGGTTATGCCGACCGGCAAATTGCGCACTTACTGGACTGTCTTGAAAGTGAAGTACACAAAAAGCGCCGTGCGATGGGGATTCACCGCGTTTACAAATTGGTGGACACCTGTGCCGCTGAGTTTGAGGCCAAGACCCCCTACTATTATTCGACCTTCGATGCGGAAAATGAATCCGAAGTGTCCGGCAAGAAGAAAGTAATCGTTCTGGGCTCCGGTCCGAACCGGATCGGGCAGGGAATTGAATTTGATTACTCTTGCGTTCATGGTGTGCTGGCCGCCAGAGAATGCGGTTACGAGACGATCATGATCAATTGCAATCCGGAAACCGTTTCGACCGACTTCGATATTGCCGATAAACTCTATTTCGAGCCCGTGTTCTGGGAACATATCTGGGACATCATTCAACACGAAAAACCGGTAGGCGTGATTGTGCAATTGGGTGGGCAAACCGCCTTGAAGCTTGCTGAAAAACTGCACAAGTATGGCGTGAAGATCATGGGCACTTCGTTTGAGGCACTTGACCTGGCCGAAGACCGGGGCAGCTTCTCCACGTTGCTGAAGAATCTGAATATTCCTTATCCGGAATTCGGCGTTGCCAGGGATGCCGACGAGGCCCTGGAGGTTTCAAAGGTCATTGGATTTCCGTTGTTGGTCAGGCCTTCCTATGTGCTGGGGGGCCAGAGTATGAAGATCGTGATCAATGAAAAGGAACTTGAGAATCATATCATCGATATCTGGAAACATCTTCCGGAAAATAAAGTCTTACTCGATCATTTTCTGGATGGGGCCATTGAGGCGGAGGCGGACGCCATCTGTGACGGAGAGGATGTGTACATCATCGGCATCATGCAGCACATCGAGCCTGCTGGTATTCATTCGGGTGATTCCTACGCCGTTCTGCCCCCATACAACCTGGGCGATCTTGTCATCAAGCAAATTGAAAGCTACACGCGGCGCATCGCCCTGGCGCTCAAAACAGTGGGCTTGATCAATATCCAGTTTGCCATCAAGAACGACAAAGTCTATATTATTGAAGCAAATCCCCGCGCTTCGAGGACGGTGCCTTTCATTTGCAAGGCCTACGATGAACCTTATGTTAACTATGCGGCCAAAATCATGCTCGGCGAGAAGCGGATTAAGGATTTTACTTTCAATCCGGTGAAGAAAGGTTATGCGATCAAAGTGCCGGTGTTCTCATTCAATAAATTTCCAGATGTCAATAAGGAATTGGGTCCGGAAATGAAATCTACGGGAGAGGCCATTTATTTCATCGACGATTTGATGGATGATTACTTTATGAATATTTATGCGGAGCGAAATTTCTATTTGAGCCGTTAAGGTTACTCGCTTCTCAACGACCTAACCGGATTTAC
>JBGPGZ010000197.1:0-7652 GCA_041484175.1 Cyclobacteriaceae bacterium
ATCGAACTTTGTATTTTTTGTTGCCATCAGCCTTGTGGGGTCCCTGGTTACGGCAATCCTTAGGCTCACCAATGCAAAATGGAGTACACCCCTTACCCGAATTGCGGAAATCATTGCTGTATCAGCCATCGTTTTTGCTTCCCTGATCATCATCGTTGATATGGGGCGGCCGGAGCGATTATATTATTTGTTTTTGTATGGCCGGTTGCAGTCCCCCATCCTTTGGGACGTGGTGGTCATTACAACGTATCTCGTGCTGAGTATCTTGCTGCTTTATTTTCCTTTGTTGCCCGACTTGAAAATTCTTATTCAACACAAGGACAAATTAAGCAGCCGATTGGTGAGGTTTTATAGTTTCATAGGGTCGTTTTGGAAGGGCACAGCAGAGCAGGCGCTGAGAGGAAGAAGGTCTATCCGCTTGATTTCAGTGATGATCATCCCCATCGCCCTGTCCATCCACACCGTGACATCCTGGTTATTTGCAACAACATACAGGCCGGGCTGGGACAGTACCAATTTTGGGGCTTATTTCGTTTCCGGAGCTTTTTTAGTGGGAGCGGGAGGAGTGATTGTGGCCATGTATGTTTTCAGAAGGGCTTATCATTTGGAAGAGTATATAACGGAACAGCACTTTAATCACATGGGCAGGCTCCTGGTGATGCTGGCCTTGCTTTATTTATATTTTAATGTCAATGAATATTTGGTGCCTGCATTTAAGATGAAGAAGTCAGAAGCTGCACACCTGGAGGGTTTGTTTACAGGTGAATTCTCGTTGTTGTTTTGGTCTGTTATTTCCATCGGGATGGTGCTGCCTATACTCGTGCTGATTTTTCCTGCCGGCAGAAAGCCCCTTCCCATGTTTTTTGTTGGGGTTATCGTGGTAGTCGGTGCGTGGTTCAAAAGATACTTGATTGTGGCACCTACTTTGCTTCATCCATTTCTGCCCATGACGGATGTTCCGGAGAGTTATCACCACTATATACCTACCTGGGAGGAGTGGGCCATCACCACGGGTTCCCTTGCCGGTGCGCTGCTGGTGATTACTTTTTTTGCAAGGATTTTTCCCATTATTCCAATTGAAGAAACGCTGAAAGAAAAACAAGCTACCCGCCAAACCATATGAAGGCCATGAACCGCAAGATCACAAACGCCATCCTTTTATTATTGGCAGCATTAATTCCCCTGGGAGTACTGTCGCAGGAAAAACTTCAGCCGAGGATTGACTTGAGTTATTTCCGGGTTCAGCCCGAGGCTCCCTACCTGATCGCCAGGGTCCGCACAAAGGAGGGAAAGAAATTTGCGCCTGTGGCGGGAGTCACTGTAACACTGCTTGTGAATGATCAGGAATTGGGCACCGTGACGACCGGCAAGAATGGCGAGGGAAAATTTGTAATACCTGATAAGATCAACTCCTCCCTGGACAGCCTCGTACAGTTTAGTTTTGGCGCCAAGCTGTCATCGGATGCGAAATTGGAACCGGCAGAAAAAGAAATTGATATTCACCAGGCAAGACTCACGCTGGACACGGCCTCATCCAACGATGGAAAGCAATTGCTGGTCATGATTGAACAACGCGAAAAGTCCGGCTGGACCCCGGTTTCTGGCGTTGAAATGAAAATCTTTGTCAAGAGACAATTTGGTAAACTTCCGATTGGAGAGGAAACTTATAAATCCGATGAAAACGGAAAAGTTGAAATGGATTTTAAGTCAACAATTCCTGGTGACAAAACAGGAAGAATTGCCCTGGGTTGCATGATTGAGGATAACGAAGATCTGGGAAATTTGATTGCCATGAAGGAAGTGGAGTGGGGCACTCCGTTTGTAGCGAAGCATGATGAATTTAATGACCGGACACTTTGGGCCACCCGCGATAAAACACCCATCTGGTTGCTCGTTTTTCCGAACTTGATTATTATTATAGTCTGGGGACTAATATTATATTTGATGATCCAGATTGTGATCATAAGAAAAATTGGAAGAGCTATTAAAAACTAGATCAATTCAAACCTAAATTGCTTAAACTATGACAAGGAACGCGTCCCGGATCAGCCTGCTGATCGTATTTGGAATGGCAATGCTCCTGTTCTCCTTTGCCCCGGTGTTTCAAAAGAAACCCTGGAATGCTCCAGACACTGCAAAGAAAATGAAAAACCCTGTGAAGAGTGATGCTGAAAGTATCGCCACAGGCAAAGCCTTATATGCCAAGCATTGCAAGTCATGTCATGGGAAAGGTGGTGAGGGCGATGGAACCAAGGCCGCCGAATTGAAGACAGAACCCGGTGATTTCACTTCAAAAGAATTTCAAGCCGAGACAGATGGAGAGCTTTTCTATAAATCCTCCGAAGGGAGAGATGACATGCCCAGCTTTAAAAAGAAGATACCCGAGGATGAAGATATGTGGGCGATTGTCAATTATCTGAGAACCCTGGCTAAATAGCCGAATACGATTTTGAAGAGCGCCCTCCGGCAAGCATGGTGGCTGCTACAACTGTATGTTGATCAGTCGATTACAACAAGGTTGATTCAAGGGTAATCATTGTATTCAATGATTTGGAAATGGGGCAGTTTGTTTTTGCGTCAGCAACACACTCATCAAATTTTGCCTTGGAGATCCCCGGGACTCTGGCTTTTACCACCAAATGAGATTCAGTGATTGGGCCATCACCCAGCGTAATGGTGCAAGAAGTGGTAATATCCTCTGGCGTGAAACCGGCCGCACCCAGCGTAAAACTCAACTTCATGGAAAAACATCCTGCATGGGCTGCGGCAACCAGTTCCTCAGGGTTAGTGCCCACCCCCTCGGCAAAGCGGGAATTATAGGAGTACTGTGCATTGTTCAATACTGTGCTTTGCGTTGTGAGGATGCCCTTGCCCTCCTTACCGCTTCCTTTCCAGTTGGCGGTCGCGTTTCTTTTTACCATAATGCGTTTGTTTAGAGGTATTAAATTAAGCAAGAAAGCGAAAGAAATGGTTACTTGGTTTCAATTTTATTTTGACAGGACTCACGTTGACCGGTCCCAATTTGTTGACTTCCTTTAGCAATTTGTCATAAATGGCTTTGACGCGGGGTGCCTTATCCAAAAAATGATCCTCCGGAATTTCCATCAGACAGCTGTGCGACTGGTTCCGATTCTTAAACTGCCGTTTGCAAAGAGGACATATCCAAGCCATAGATTCATTTTCCTTTTAACACCATAGCTGCAAAATGCATGGGGTCACGAAGAACACTAAGAATTCACAATGGACACAAAGCGTAATGTTCTTTGTGTCCATTGTGGTCCTTTGTGAACTTTGTGACCTGCAATAGTTGCCCAACAATGTAATTTACACTTGTCCGATGGCGGGAACAATAATTTTAGGCGTTCTTTGGGGATGGTATTGCCGGAAAAAGTCCATGCAGTAGAAGAAGTTTTCCAGAAACTGGATCAGGAGATTGCGCAATTCCAATCCGGGTCGTCCCTTCATTGCAAATGGGGTTGCGGCAAATGCTGCTTCAAGCCGGATATTGAAGCCACGATTTTGGAATTTCTTCCTTTTGCCCATCATCTTTATCAGCAGAAAAAAGCGTTGGAATGGCTTGGCAAATTAGAAGACACGGATTCGTCGATCTGCCTTATTTTGAACCCGACCCAACAGGGTGCAGGACTTTGTTCCGAATATCCTTTTCGCGGATTGATTTGCCGCCTGTTTGGATATTCAGCGCGAAGGAATAAATATGGAAAACCCGAATTGGTCACATGCCAGATTATTAAGTCCGAGCAGTCCGGGGCATACCTGGCTGCCGAAAAGAAACTGGAGGAAGGTCAATCTATCCCTTTTATGGATGAGTACTACATGCAGCTGCATGCGATCGACGCCGATTTGAACCGGGATTTTTTTCCGATCAATGAAGCGATCAAACGGGCGATTGAAACGGTATTGCAATATTACAGTTACCGGGAAGAGTCAGGGCTGCTGGCGAATGAGGGATCTTAGATCAACGCGTTCCAGCAGCTTTTTGACAACTACGGAAGGTGTTGCATTCAGGCTGCTTTTCTTACCGGCAGGTGCCCCTTGCGCGGCTTCCGGGGACTTTTCCGAATAGACCAGCGTCGTGAGCGTAATAATCACGGCCACGATGATTCCTGCCAGGAGCAAAAGGTCTTTATAGGAGAATTTCATATTCACGCGTGTCCAAAGCTACCATTGTTGTGCCAGTTGTGAAATCGTCCAAAAGGGGGTAATTTTTGATGTTTTCATTTCTTTTTTGTACGAATCCGAACATGCCGGTTGCTTTTCCGTACAATTAATACCCCGATCCCTGAAAAGGGTTACAAATTACGCCATCGAATAATCAAGGTTTTGAATCCATTTTCTGTTTAACTTTGTTGTTGGAAGTCAGGAATTACAGCTATGAGAAAATATATCATGGGATTGATTTTGGCAGGGGTCGTACCCTATTCTGCGCAGTCCCAGGGAGAATCTGCGTCCACCAGACCGATACTATCCGAGGGAGGCCCCGTCCGGTGGATGACCTTTGAACAGGCCGTAGAAAGAAACAAGACCGAAAAGAGAAACATATTTATCGATGTTTATACCGACTGGTGTGGCTGGTGCAAGGTCATGGACAAAAGCACGTTCAATGAACCACAAGTAGCCAAGATCCTCAATGAGAAGTTCTACCCGGTAAAATTCAACGCCGAGCAGACTGAAGATGTTGTTTTCAATGGCACCACGTTCAAATTTGTTGCTTACGGAAATAGAGGAAGCCATCAACTCGCGATGGCCCTGTTGAACAACCAGATGAGTTATCCCACGGTCGTTTTTCTCGATGAGGACTACACGACTGTGTTTCCCATCCCGGGCTACCGGAAGCCGGAAGAATTTCACAAGTATCTTCTTTTTTTTGGTGACAGCTACTATAAAAAAGGGGACAATGCCTGGAAGGAGTTTGAAAAAACATATCAATCACCCTATCCCGCCGCAACTCCAGGCCATTAAACGATAACTTATTCCGATCACCTCACCCCAGCCCTCTCCAAAATGGATACCTCACCCCAGCCCTCTCCAAAATGGAGAGGGAGTTTATAGTTTATAATTCTGAGTAGATACCTCACCCCAGCCCTCTCCAAAATGGAGAGGGAGTCTATAGTTGATAATTCAGGCCTGCCCGCCGAAGCCTTGGTGCAGGCGGGGGTGAGGCTAATGATCTTTCTCTTCTTCCTTTTTTGTCTTCAGGAAATCCACATAGCCTAACGCGGTGGCAAAGCCAATCAGCACGGCGACAATCGTAATAAAAATATTGGCCCCTTCACCTATTACTTGTTCAAACATGATCGCTAGTGGTTGTTGGTTCAAATGTAGGGGTTCGCTTCCACACTTGGAAATCGTCTTTGGTTAAAATTTTGTTAACAAGCTGGTAGTTTGAACAAGGCTAGATGCCCAATTCAGCGCGGTTTTTCTTTAGCACTTCAATGATAAAATGGATATGCTCATTTTGTTCAACACCAAACAGTTCCACCCCTTTGTAGACCTCATCACGGTCAACCTTGGCGGCAAAACCCTTGTCCTTCAGCTTCTTCACGACGGATTTGGGCTCCAGGTTATTGATTCCATCGGGGCGCACCTGGCAGCAGGCAACGATAAAGCCGGTGAGTTCATCACATGCCAACAATGCTTTGTCCAGGATCGAGGTGGCCGGCACGTTCCAGCGGGTATAATGGGAGGAGATGGCGTGGGCAATTTTTTCTTCCCCCAGCCTCCGCAGTTCTTCAACGATCACTTGCGGGTGCTGGTCCGGGTGCGCCTCATAATCGGCATCATGCAGCATCCCCGCGATGGCCCACGCTTCTTTGTCTTCGCCCAGCTTTTCGGCATACGCTTCCATGACGAGTTCCACCGTTCTCATATGGCGCAGGAGACTGGCGCTCCGGGTCATGGATTCCAGCAAGGCCTTTGCTTCAGTTCGCTGCATCGGGGTGCTTTCGCCTCCGCTTGAAAAAGAAGAGATTGACCATCGACACGATCACGACAACGCCCATCAGGACCAGGGTGATGACCATGCGCGTGTTGCGAAGCTCCAGGGTCTTGATTTGATCATCTGCTTTTAATACCTCTACTTCCTTTTCTTTTTCCTGGATGTTGAGCGCCATTTCCATTTGTGCGATTTTCCGACTGCTTTCCTCGCCATAGATTTTTTCGCGCACACCATCGTATTTCAGCATGAATTCATAGGCTTCTTTCATTTTGCCCTGCTTGGCGTAGTTGGCCGACATGCTTTTGTAGATCTGAGGTTCATAGAGGGTTGCCTGCAACGATTTGCTCAGGGCCAGCGCGGAATCCAGGTATACTTGTGCTTTATTTCCCTGCCCTGCCTTGGCATAGACTTCGCCGAGGTTGGCGGTGATGTTAAGGATCGAGAGGTTATTATTTTCTCTTTTGGCAAGTTCAAGGGCGCGCTCATAATAGTCTACGGCTCGCTGATAATTTCCCTGACGGAAGAACAAATTGCCTATGTTATTCAGCGGGTCCGAGAATTGCTTGCCGGCTTTGTCACTCAATTGGTAAGCCTGGGAATAAAATTTTAAGGCCTGTTCATATAACTGCAAGTCACTATGAAGATTGCCCAGGTTGTTCATCGAACCAATTACCTTTTGCTGGTCGCCCAATTCGGCAAAAGCCTTGTGCGACTCTTCAAAATATTTCATCGCCTGCCCATAATCCTTCTTTATGGAGTAGATGGTGCCGATGTTATTCTGGGTGGTGGCGGTGCCCTCTTTGTTGTCAAGCTTTTCGTAAATTCTGAGCGACAGCAGGTAATATTCCAGCGCCTTATCGAGCGCCCCCTGGTTGCGATAAGCAACCCCGAGATTGTTGTAAGAGGCGGCCATCCCCTTGCGGTCATCAATCTGGGTGGCCAGGGCAAGCGCTTCCCGCGTGTACCCGGTCGCCTTTACCGGATCGGCGTTAAGATAGGCGCGGAAGAGTTCATTGAGGGTCTTTACTTTCAGGTCTCCTTTGGCAGTCTTAAGCACATTTTCAAGACTATCGATTGAATTGGCCATAGAGGCCAGGACACAGATAAAAAACATGAAAAGTGATAAAAAGGTCCTTTTCATAGCACGGGGTTGGTTAGAAGTATTAAAAATAAGACTTAAAAATGAAAGTGTCATTCTCGTAATCGCGATAGGCCGTTTTGAATAAAATTCCAATCTTCACGGATATGAAAGACCGGATTATAATGGGGATCATCCGCTCGGGCATACTCATCGCGCTCTCACTTCCTTCCTTTTCACAGGTTGCGCCTGAAAATGATGCTGTTATGATTCCCATCAGGCAACTATTCAAGGGTATGAATTCAGGCGACAGCGCCATGGTGCACGGCGCCTTTGTAATTGGGAAAGAAGTCACCCTTGCTACCGTCCTGACCGACAAAAATGGTCATCCTTTGTTGCGGCGGGAATCCCTTGACCCATTCCTCAAGGCCGTCGGCACACCTCATGCGGAAACGTGGAGTGAACCCATCTGGGATTGGTTCGTTCAGCTCGATGGTAATTTTGCCCAGGTGTGGGCGAAGTATGCGTTCTTTCTTGGAAAAAAATTTAATCATTGTGGGGTAGATACCTTCCATCTTTTTAAAGGAACCGATGGTCAGTGGAAGATATTCCATCTTG
>JBGPGZ010000198.1:0-7643 GCA_041484175.1 Cyclobacteriaceae bacterium
GGTCATAAAGACCCCAGTTATCCGACTTCCTGATATTGACCCCGTATGGATTTAGCGTTGGATCTGAGAAAGTCAAATCTGTACGCCAGTATTTATTCTGATCCTTAACAAGGATCACTATTGATTCACCGGGATTTGCTTTTCCATCTCCATTTCCAGTGCCCAGTAAAATGGTTTCACTGTCATTGCCTCCTTTCGACACCGTAAATATTCTTCCATCGGCTATTTCAAAGTCAGCTATCTGCGGCATATCTTTTTTTAGCGGAATGTCAATAAACTCAACCCATTCATTTCCATTTTCATCCTGGATGAGGAGCCTGAATTTCACAATTTCAATAGTGTCAGACGGTACTTGAAAACTGAATGGAGTTTGACCTGCCTTTATTTGATTGGCATCAACGCTTCCAAATTTGTCTTCGTTTTGTTTGACATGCACGTTGTTTTTCGTTGCGGATAGTTTCGCTGTTACGTTTTTTGCGCCTGATATTCCCTTGTTCAGCAGTTTTACGGAGAGCGAGACATCTTTTCCGTTTGTTGCCCAGTTCATATTCGATATTTCAATGGAAGAAACGGAGATGTTGGGCTTATCTCCATTCCTATTAATTCCGATTTCGTGCACACCGCCATTGAGAGAAATGGTTAGCCGGCCGGAATGATCACTCCGGACCGTTTTCTGTGACTTCTTTAGACTTTTGGCTTCGATATCATTAATAAGGTAGAATGCGTCTTTTTCGTATACAGCAGCCGTCGTTACTGATACACTTACAAACGGCAAAAGTTCTCCATCCGGAAGAAACTCCCTGACAGAGCACCTAAATCCTCTTTTATCGACATTTTCAAGGATCGTAAAACCGGGAACATTCCGGTCGGAGTTGATCTCGTAATTCCAAACCGAGAATTTTGGGTAGACATCAATATGATCCCATTTCAATGGTCGGGCGGGAGGATTCTCAAAAGTCTTCAACAAGAACCCGAACATATCGCCCAACCCGCAGGTAGAATGCTCGGCATCATAAATCTTCCAGTCATAGTTATCCATTAGTTGTGACCAGATTCGGTTCATGTCCTGGTGATAACTACGAATAAAATCCTTGTCTCCAAAGTGAAGACGGAGATTCATTCCGGCGAAATTCCTAGCCATATCAATATGCCGGTATTCCACCGGAAAATCCTTGGGGCCGACGATAAATTCAGGCGACCCGCAAAAATTGCCTGCTGCTGAAAGCAGATGCGGATATTTTGCTCCGATCCAGAAAGTCATAAAACCACCCATTGAAAGACCCGAGATCGCCCTGTGTTCCCGGTCGGCAACCGTATTATAATGGCTGTCGATGTGTTCAACCAGTTCCGGAAAATAGAGCGGAAACTGTCGATGGCTTTCAACCGGGCCAATATTGTAGGGCCGCACATAATACTTTTCATCCGGGCTGCGATTGTAACCGTCCGGTTTCACGACGATCACATCATGGGTGGCGACAAAATTTGCAATATTGTCCCCTTTGTTTTCATCACCTTTATCAAAATCCGCATAACGGTCACTGCTTCCAAAGTATCGCTGAGACCAGCCATGATAAAAATAGATGACAGGATATCTCTTCTGAGGAGCGTCATAATAATGGGGTGGCAAAAAAATCCGGAAGTCTCTGACCTCGCCAAATACACTGCTATAATGTCTCGAATCAACAATCGTCGCGTCGGCAGTAGCCTGGGCTCCTGACTGCAGATGAATTATTACTAAAAGAAAGGAGCTGAAGATTAACTGGAGTTTCGAGATATGAGATACAAGGTATGAAGTACGATGGGGGGCAAATTCCATAATAGAAATTGAATAGGATGACCAAGATACGGCAACGAGGGTACAATTGCGAATCAAGACACGCTCGTGTAATTCGTAATTTGTAATTGATTTACTATCTTCATCAACACAAACCAAACTTATGCTACCATGACGACCGCCGGCAAATCTCTTTACTATTTTGGGTTCTACCTGTTGATCCTGGGTGTTGCACTTACTGTTTTTCCGAACACCCTGCTCTCCCTGTTTCAAATAGCAGAAACAAGCGAAGTGTGGATCCATGTGCTTGGCGCTGTGGTTTTTGCAATTGGACTATACTATGTATTCATGGCGCCTTCCAATCACGCAGTATTTTTGATGTTGACTGTCTATGCGCGGGCATCCATATTCCTTTGTTTTATTGCATTTGTACTGCTCGGCTGGGCACCTGCACAACTGATCCTGTTTGGCCTGGTGGATTTGGCCGGCGCAACCTGGACCTACACGGCCATACGGAAATAAAAGTTCCCTTACTCCACGGGCTCACCAATTGGATAGAATCAAATGAATAAGCATCAAATGCCTAACCATCATTTTCTTAAAGCAATCTTAATCAGTTTGACCGTTGCAAGTTTTACACAATGCGGAGGCCCGACCGAATTACCTCCCGGTGATCCCGGTAACGGCGGACTATTTCTTCCGGGAAACTTCGAGGCCCTTGTCGTAGCGGATAGTACAGGGCGGGCGAGACATCTTGCTGTCAATGAAAACGGGGATATTTATGTGAAATTAACTTTTAACGATGCCCTTCACGGAGCCGGAGGAACCGTTGGCCTTCGGGATACGAATCATGACGGTAAAGCGGATACCATCGCCTACTTCGGTGATTATAAAGATGAAGGGAGTTTGGCCGTCGGTGTCACAATCCATGATGGCTATTTATATACAAGCACGGTAGGAAGCGTTCTGAGAAATAAATTAACACCGGGAAAATTGGTGCCCGAAAGCAAGACAGAAGTTGTTCTTACAGATGATGACAAAAATGT
Organism: Cyclobacteriaceae bacterium; assembly: GCA_041484175.1. GTDB lineage: Bacteria > Bacteroidota > Bacteroidia > Cytophagales > Cyclobacteriaceae > ELB16-189. The sequence continues at coordinate 2,821 of JBGPGZ010000198.1, forward strand.
GGTAAAGAATTGGCATACGACAAAACCCCTGGCCTTTGATAACAAGGGAAATATGTATGTTCCCTTTGGTTCTCCCACCGATGCGTGTCAGGATATTACAAAATTCGGTCCCGTTGGAATTCCCGATGGCACGGGATTGGACCCATGTCCTGATCTTGAAAAGCATGCGGGCATCTGGAGGTTTGATGCAAACAAGATCGGCCTGACACAGAAGGACGGTTATCGATTTGCCACGGGCATCAGGAGCGTAGTTGGTATGCAGTGGAATCCCATGGATGAAAGTTTATGGGCGGTGGTAAACGGTATAGACAATTTGCACACGATCTATCCCAAGCTGTTTTCACCGTGGCAAGCAGCCTTGCTTCCGGCAGAGTTAATGACAAGAATTACGGACGGATCAAACTTTGGCTGGCCTTACGCCTACTATGATCAAATGCAGGGGAAAAATGTTTTGCAACCTGGCTATGGAGGCGATGGCAAAAAAATTGGAAGAGCCGCCGAATTTGACAAGCCCAGCATGGGCTTCCCCGGTCATTGGGCTCCGATGGACGTATTGTTCTACAGGGGAAATCAATTTCCAAAACGGTATAACAACGGAGCCTTTGTTGCTTTTCATGGTTCTACCGATCGTTCACCCTATCCCCAGGCCGGATATATTGTATGCTTTATTCCATTTATGGACGGAGAACCGGATGGAAAATGGGAGGTATTTGCAGATGGCTTTACCGGCGTAGACACGGTTGTGAATACGAGTGATGCCGTTTACAGACCAATGGGCCTTTCTGCAGGACCGGATGGCTCCTTATATATAAGTGAATCCAACAAAGGGAAGATCTGGCGAGTGATGTTCAAGGGGGATAGAGCTAAATTCGGAGAACGGGAGCTGGCCGCAATGGAAAAGCGGAAATCGCGATCGTATATAAAAACACCGGATGAGGTGAGTGACAACCTGCATATGGGGGATCGACTGGAAGGAAGCATACTGTATAATACCTATTGTGCCAGCTGTCACCAAAGGGACGGCAAGGGGGATCAAAGCCGCTTTCCCCCACTTGCCGGTTCCGATTGGGTTGCCGGCGATGAACAGCGATTGATTAAGGTTGTTCTGAACGGTTTGCAGGGAGCAATAAAAGTAGACGGAAAATCTTACAATGGACTGATGCCGCAGAACAGCCATTTGGATGATCATGCCATCGCTTCCATTTTAACCTATATCAGAAAGAGATTTGGGAAAAAATCAGGTATGGTTAGTGCTTTGGAGGTGGGTAAGGTGAGGAGCAAGAAGTAAGAAGTAAGGAGTAAGAAGCAAGAAGGTATGAGGTTTGAGGGAACGAGGTACCATTTACATGACGTTTTGGCATCCTGCATCAAGAAACCAACCTTACTCCATATCAATCGCGTGATCAATTGCGCTAATATCAGAGCATGACAAAGTTTAGGGGTTTTGGAATTATTTTGAATTGCGTGGCAATTGTAATGGGCTCTTGTCATGAGGATGCAACGCCTGCTATAAACAAGGGTGAGGATCAACCTCCTCCATTAATTGCCGATTTTTCGTTTTTTCCAAATATCTGTTCGACTCCCTCAGTCATTGATTTTCTAAACAGTTCTCAAAACGCCGAGTCCTATAAGTGGGATTTTGGTGAGGGAACAAGCTCTTCCGAGGTTAGTCCTCAGAAGACATACCAAAATGCCGGCGACTACCAAGTAACACTTACTGCCTACACCACCAATAAAAGCGTCACGGTAACGAAAACCATTGCGATTCCAGCAAAAAGCGGAGGCGTAAACCCTGAAGCCAAATTCGAAGTTGCAATAGACCTGAGTTCAAGGCTCGAAGTCACTTTTACAAACCAGTCGCTCAATGCGGATTCTTATTTTTGGAATTTTGGAGACGGCACACCTGGCTATTCAACAACTTCAACGAAGTTTGTCCACATCTATCCGGGTCCAGGACAATATAATGCGATGCTGATTGCCACCAATAAAAACGGTGGAAATTGTGTTACCGTGACGATCAGGGTGAATTAATTACGAATTTCGAAATGGGAATTTCTTCGTAATTCGTAATTGTCATGGTTATTGGTCCCTCAGACTATTCGCCGGATTGGCCAGCGCTGCTCGAATGGATTGGCCGGCGATCGTTAGCAGGTACCGAATACTGAATACCGACCTACTGAATACCGATCACCGAACCGGTGGATAAGGCTTCCACTGGTCCGTCACAAACTCATGGATCACCTTATCCAGTTTTTCAGGTTGGTCGTCCATGACAAATGCGTGCGTGTCGCTCAGCGTGATCATCTGAATTTTTGGGCTGGCTGGAAGAGCGCCTATCCAACTGTCATGGAAGAACGAAGAGATGTATGCATGTTGCGGTTTGTAAAGAAATTCGTTGGTAAACGCAGGTATGACCACCAGTGTCGGGACTGTCAAATGGTTGTATTCAAGGGTCATATCCGTGCAGTAAAACTCGCATAAGTAACGGACCATTACCGGTATCGGTACCGATGACATCATTTTCCAATGGCGATCAGCCGCAACTGAATCTTTACTAAACGTACCCGGAGCAAAATTCCCTTTATCCCAGGTTTCTTTACTTACCGTTTTGAACCAGTTTTTTGACAATATCTGATCGACATACTGAACACGTTGTTCCAGGCTCCTGGGTTCAAATGACGGGTAACTGAGCAGAAACTTGGCCATTCCGCTGATGATGATCACTTTTCCAATCCTGTCCGGATAATCAAGCGCAAGACGCATGGCTATCAGACTGCTGTAGGTGAAACAGCTAATGACAATCGGTTTCTTAAGGTTTTCCGTCCCGATAAGCTTGACCACGCCATTCAAAATGCCCTTCGTCCAGAATAAGGCGGCATAACTCTCGGGTTCTTTCGGCATGGGTGGAGCTTTTGTATCTCCGAAACCCGGAAAGGTTACGGTAAACATCCGGTAGTCCTTTTCATGACGGGTGATAAAATCTTTGAATATTGTCCCATCAAATCCCCACCCCGGAAGCAGGATGACATCCTGCGAGCCAGACCCGGATTTTTTCACCTCACCCAATGCCCCCCATACACCGGGTTGATAATTGTTTGTATGGACAAGGTTGTCCAGAGACGGTTGAGTCCCTTGTGGATAGCCAATAAAAGTGCGGCCTATAAGGGCTACCATCCAAATCGCTTTCCTGATCATAGTCTTTTTTGAGACAAGTTGTGTCAAACCGATCTCATGAAAGGATCACTCAATTGAGTGGGACCTGATTTAAATACGGTAGAGGCCTTGTTTAGTGTCCTTTAAACAAGGTGGCGCTATCGACAAAACAAATTGGATTACCCCATGGGTCATTTGCATAAAACATTCTCTCACCCCAAGGCATTGTTCTAATTTCCTCATCAATACGCTTTGGCTGCTGTTTTCGTATGATGTCGAAAGTGTCGTCCAGGTTATCTGAAGAAATATAGATGTATTGATTGAAATGATGTTTCCAAGTTGGGTTATCGTCGTCACCATCTTCTTTAGGGTCATAGCACGCAAGAATAGTTCCTTCTAAATCAAAATAATGTCGCCCCGGAGAAATTCGTTGCCCGGGTATTCCAAAAACGGCAGAATAGAATTTTTCTGCTTCATTAATATTCCCAACGGGTAGAATTACGCGGTATAATTTCATAGTCCAACGCTTTAGAATTTATTGATGTTACCGTTGCGATTAATTTGTTCACCAGACAGAGGGGCCGCCTCCTGGATTTCGAAAAATGTTACTCTTTCCATAATTTTTTTGAGGCAAGTTGGGTCAACCAGATCGCCGGGGAGGATCACTCAATTGAGCGGGACCTGATTTAACAGGTTGTTTCGGAATTCGGAAGGAGTGATTCCTGTAAGTTTCTTAAAACTTCTCAGAAAAGTTGATTTATTGGAAAATCCACAGTCGAACGCAACGTGAAGGATTTTGGCATCCTTGTAGTTCTCCGACTTAAGCAACTGCTTGGCCTTTTCCACCCGGTACTGATTGATGAGATCATAGAAATTGGTTTGAAGGGATTCCGTGAGCAGTTGCGAGAAATGATGCTTTGAAATTCCCAGTTTTTTGGCGAGCTGTTCGGGGGACATATCAGGATCAAGATAAGGTTCCTCTTTCATCACTTCAATTAGTCTCATTTTGTGATCTTCCATGGCTTTTGGGTCAAGCGAGGAGAACCGGTATTTTTTGGCCGGACCTTCCCCGTTTGCATTCCGGAATACATTTGGTTTCATAAAGGCTACATACCCTACCCCCTGGATCAGCATTGTTTGCATGATCAGGTTTAAGTGGTAGGCCATGGTCCGGAAGCCGGCATCGAATAGCAACAGCATTGACAAGCCGAGACTGATGGCGACGTACCCAAAAAGACCCGCGCTGGATTGCTTCAGCCAGGCGAGCCGGGCATTCCAGTTTGCATCTTCTTTTCTGGCATTGGACAGCAGCCGGAAGGAAGCGAAGAAGTACCCCAGGGCGCTGATGATATAAATAATGTACCCTGCGAAGTAAATGTTAAAATGCCAGTCCTGTGTGCTGCCGATGCTGGCCTCATATATCTTCAGCTTTATGGTTGCGCTTAGACCGTAGAAGGGCCACAGGATGACCACTTCCGTAATAAAAGGTACCAGGTGTAGCAGATCCCTGATATGCGGTTTAAAATCTTTGATGAGAAGGCCCCTGGTATAAGTATAAAAGAGGGGCGCAATAAGATAAGTGAGCGGAATGGTTGTGTATAGAAGGTGAGGGAATCGGGAAACATAACCCGAAGAATAGAGGGCGTTCTCCAATAGGTAAAACGAAAACA
>JBGPGZ010000199.1:0-7619 GCA_041484175.1 Cyclobacteriaceae bacterium
CATCAGAATGACGGCACATCAACTGCATACCCAGGCAAATCCCTAGTACCGGTTGTCTCAAGTCTCTGATTACATGATCCAGTTTCTTTTCTTTCAGATAGGCCATGGTTGTACTCGCTTCCCCGACACCCGGGAAAATAACTTTGTCAGCCTTTGTTATTTCTTCCGGTTCATCCGTTACCATAAAATCAACCCGTAATCGTTCCAACGCAAACCTTACGGATTGGATGTTGCCTGCGTTGTATTTGATGATGGCTACTCTCATGACTGGATGCTGGATTCTCGATTCTATTGATTCTGTTGTTTATTGATTCTCATTATCTTAAACCGTTACCGATCACCGACTACCGATCACCGATCACCGATCACCGATTACTCCTTACTCCTTACTTCTCTATTCAAAGTGCCCCCTTCGTAGAGGGCAACTGATTGCTGAGGTGGTCCTTCCGCACGGCCATCTTTATTGCCTTGGCAAGGGCTTTGAAGATCGCCTCAATCTTATGGTGTTCATTTTGACCTTCCGCTTTGATGTTCAGGTTGCATTTGGCGGCATCTGAGAAAGACTTGAAGAAATGGAAGAACATTTCGGTCGGTACTTCTCCAATCTTTTCGCGTTTAAAAGGTGCATCCCAAACGAGCCAGGGGCGGCCGCCGAAGTCGATGGCCACCTGGGCAAGGCAGTCGTCCATCGGGAGGAAAAATCCATAACGCTCAATTCCTCGCTTGTCCTGCAGGGCTTTTAGAAAGGCATCGCCCAAGGCAAGGGCCGTGTCCTCTACGGTGTGGTGTTCATCAATATGCAAGTCGCCCTGTACGTTGATGTCGAGGTCAATCTGCCCATGCCGTGCAACCTGTTCAAGCATATGATCAAAAAATCCCAACCCAGTTGAAATAGTCGATCGCCCTGTTCCGTCAAGGTCGATCGCAATCCGGATCTTTGTCTCTTTGGTGGTTCTCAGGACTTCGGCGGTTCGATGAGAAACGGCAACGAGTCTGTAAATATCTTCCCAGTGGGCAGTAATCAGGCTGCACGAAGTACGCAGACCCCGCTCCTCCAGTTTTGATTGAAGTGTGCCGTCATTGATCAGTATTCCTTTCGTGCCAAGATTCTTCGCGAGTTCCACATCCGTTAACCGGTCGCCAATGACAAAAGAATTCTTTAGATCGTAATTCCCGTCGAAATAGGATGTCAGCATTGCGGTGCCCGGTTTGCGGGTAGGTTTCTTTTCCGCCGGCATTGATCTATCAATGTAAATGGCGGAGAATTTTATTCCTTCATTTTCGAGGGCTTTCAACATTTTCGTATGGGCCGGCCAGAATCGCTCTTCGGGGAAGAAATCCGTGCCAAGTCCATCCTGGTTGGTGACCATGACAAGTTCGTAACTGGTTTCACGGGCAATCCGGCTAAGCCAGGTAAAAACGCCGGGATAAAATTCCAGCTTTTCCAGGCTGTCAATTTGTTCGTCCGGGGGCTCGTAGATGATGGTTCCGTCGCGATCGATAAAGAGTACTTTTTTCATAGTTTTCCTAATTCTTCGAAGAGCTGGTCATTTTCGTCTGGGGTTCCAACCGTTACCCGCAGACTGTTTTCACAAAGGATCACGTTGGACCGGTCGCGGACAATGATGCCCCGATCGATGAGGTACTGATAGACTTTCCTGGCATCCTTTACTTTGATCAGGAGAAAGTTGGCTACGGAAGGATAGACTTTTTCTACCACCGGTATCGTCAGCAGTCTTGATCTCAGAAGCTCACGTTGCTCTTTGATTTGAGTTACCCAGGCGTTCTTCCGGTTTTCGTCCCGGAGATAATCGGCAGCAATCCGCTGAGTCGTGGAATTAATATTATAAGGTGGTTTTATCTTATTCAGGACCTGGATGACTTCCTCATTTGAAAAACACATCCCCAACCTGATGCCTGCAAGACCCCACGCTTTTGAAAAAGTCTGAAGGACTACCAGGTTGTTGAATTCATTAAGGACAGGTAGAAAGCCCGGATAGTCTGTAAAATCAATGTATGCCTCATCGACCACAATCAGTCCCTGAAATTGTGACAACAGCTGTTTGATTTTTACAAAGTCCAGCAAATTACCGGAAGGATTGTTGGGGCTGCATAGAAACAAAAGTCGCGTGTCCCTGTTCCAGCAGTTTACAATCGCTGTCACATCAAGATCAAAGTCATCCGTAAGGTTCACCGTCTTGACATCAACGGAGTTGATTGCTGCGCTGACCGAATACATCCCATACGTGGGCTGGGGGATGAGCACATTGTCACGGCCCGGTTCGCAAAAGGCACGGATCAATAGATCGATTGGTTCATCGCTTCCATTGCCCAAGAAGAGCTGGGTTGGTTTTACTTTCTTTAGTTCCGATATTTTTTTCTTCAGGGCAACCTGGTGCGGGTCCGGGTAGCGATTGTAGGGCGTATTAAATGGATTTTCGTTGGCATCAAGGAAAACCGAACCACTCCCTTGAAAATCGTCACGCGCCGGGGAATAAGGCTTCAAGCGTCTTACATTTTCCCTTACCAGCGATTGTATGTTGATGGACTTCATTGCAGGGACCTTAGTCGTACGGTGATTGATTCTTTGTGGCCGTCCAATTGCTCGGCCAACGCCATTATCTCTACGGTCGGGCCCAATGCCCTGATCCCTTGCTCTGTGAGCTTCTGATAGGTAATGTACTTCATAAAACTTTCCAGGGAAACGCCGCCATAGGCTTTTGCAAAGCCATTTGTAGGAAGCGTGTGGTTTGTGCCGGATGCATAATCGCCCGCCGACTCCGGTGAGTAGGGCCCCAAAAAGACAGAGCCGGCGTTATAAATTTTATTGGAGAGCTCATCGCAATTGCGTGTGTTGAGGATCAGGTGCTCGGGAGCGTATTCATTGACAAAAGCGGCAACATCGTCGTCGGACGAGAGCAAGATCACCACACTGTTTGCAAGCGCCTGTTCGGCCACTTTCTTTCGACTAAGTTTTGCCAGTTGAAGGTTGATTTCTTCCTGAATTTTTGAAATCTGTGATTCGGTTTGGGTTACGAGCACAACCTGGCTATCGGGTCCGTGCTCGGCCTGCGAGAGCAAGTCGGCCGCAACGAAAACCGTGTTGGCATATTGATCGGCTACGACAACCACCTCGGATGGCCCGGCGGGCATATCAATCGCGGTGCCTTGCATATTGACGATCTGTTTGGCTTTTGTAACATATTGATTTCCAGGTCCAAATACCTTATTGACTGCTGGGATACTTTCAGTTCCGTATGAAAGGGCAGCTATGGCCTGGGCGCCTCCCGCTTTAAAGATCCTGGTTGCACCCGTGAGCCGGGCAGCAAACAAAATGGCACTGTTGATCTTGCCGTCCTTTCCGGGAGGAGAGCAAACTATAATTTCCTTGCAACCCGCCAATTTCGCGGGTATCCCCAACATCAGCATCGTTGAAAATAACGGAGCCGATCCGCCCGGAATGTAAATACCCACTTTTTCAATCCCGACTGCCTTTCGCCAGCAAGTTACACCGGGCATGGTCTCTATTTTCATCTCCTCCCTTCGTTGTGCCACATGAAATTTTTCAATGTTCGCCGCTGCAATCTTGATGGCTTTTTTCAATTCCAGGGATAGCCCTGCCTCTGCGGCCTTCAATTCCGACGCGGATACCTCCGGGGAATCGATCTTAACGCCGTCAAACTGTTCCGTGAACGATAACAAAGCCAGGTCACCTGAAACGCTGACCCGATGGAGTACATTTCTTACGGCACTTTCCAAAAACTCAAGTTCGATTTCCGGGCGTTGACAGAGCTCCTTCCAGGTTTCTTTTTTGGGATACTTGTAAATCTTCATCTTCTTTGGTTTGATCCATAGTTGTCCTTGACCTGTATTTTATTCCGACTCACGCAATCATTTTTTCAATGGGGATGACCAGGATGCCTTCCGCCCCCAGCGATTTCAGTAAGTCAATCTTTTCCCAAAAATCATTTTCGTTGACCACCGAGTGCAGTGATGACCAGCCTGCGCGGCCAAGCGGCATGATCGTCGGGCTTTTCATTCCTGGAATGATGCTGGTAATCCTGGGTATTGCCTCATTGGGGCAATTCAGCAAGATATATTTGTTATTCTTGGCCGACTGCACCGACTCCATACGAAAAAGCAACTCCTCCAGGATCTCTTGCTTTGCACCCTCGAGCTGAGGTGTTGCGATCAGAACAGCTTCTGATTGCATGACCACCTCCACTTCTTTGAGTCCATTGCTGAGTAGCGTGCTCCCGGTGCTGACGATATCACAAATGGCGTCGGCCAAACCGATTCCGGGGGCAATTTCAACAGAGCCGCTGATCTCGTGAATGCCTGCCTTCACCTTGTTTTTCTCAAGGAACTTTCGAACGATGTTAGGGTAGGAGGTAGCGATGTTTTTACCATTGAGCGATTGAATACTTTGGTATTCTTCGGATCTCGGGATCGCGATCGAAAGACGGCACTTCGAAAAATCAAGTCGTTTGATCAGATCGTTTTTCTTTTGCTTCTCGGCAAAGACATTTTCGCCGACGATGCCTACGTCGGCTACCTTATCCTCGATATATTGCGGGATGTCATCATCGCGCAGAAATAAAATCTCAATAGGGAAATTCCGGGCTTGAGCCTTGAGCTGGTCCCTTCCGTTGCTAAATGAAAGCCCGCTTTCCTTGAGAAGTTCAATCGATCCTTCCTGCAGACGTCCCGATTTTTGAATTGCAATTCGTAATAGTGTCATATCTTCATCCTGACCCGCCGCGCTGAAAGGAGAGGGCCATTTTTTGTTGCTGTCTTAATTCGTCAAATCCATTATTCTATGTCTTTTCCCCCTCTCCCCGAGAGGATTAGGGTGAGGCCAAAAAAAAGGCCTGCCACACGTGGCAAGCCTTTTTTAATCTATTTTGTTCAAATCAGAACATAGATCTGCCCGCCAACACGAAGATAACATGGTGGTGATGATGCAGACGGAGGTTGAGATTTTGGCTCATTTCTTTATTTCGGAGCCCAAAGAAAGAGATTCGGATTCAAATATCAAACTTTTTTGTTCAAATAAATGGTCTACGGTTTAATATAAAGCTCAAAATAACATTGCTTTGGCTACAAACCTGGCCCGGTCGGTGCCATCCACAAAGTCACTAAAGTTTATTTTCATGACTACGCATTTTTGCGTAACATGAGTTCCTATGAAGGCAAAACTGCTTTTTGTTTTCCTGGCGATCCTGGGGTGCTCCGAAAGCAAAGAGGCGCGGCTGCAAAAATTTTTACTGAAAGGCAATTTGATGGTCAAGGATCAAAACCTTGCCCAGGCCGCCACCTATTTCAAGGAAGCACTCAAGCTAGACCCTTGCTATGCCGATGCCGCCAATAACCTGGGCACGGTCTATTTCAAACAGGAACATTGGAAGGAGGCAATGGAGCAATATGAAATTGCCATTCGTTGCAAACCCGATTTCCTCAACGCCTATTTCAACAGGGCGAATACAAGTTATGAATTGAAGGAATACTACCGTGCGATGGAGGATTTGAACAAGGTGATTGAAGCAAAACCTGATACAGCCATTGCCTATTTTACCAAGGGCTTAGTCTGCACCAAACTTCGCGATTTTCCCGCTGCCCTGAAGGCGTTTAACGAAGCAATTCTTCGCGGGGGCAAGAAAGTGGAGTATGTTGTAAACAGCGCTACGGTTAAATACTATATGAGGGATTTCACCAAAGCGAAAGAAGAGTTGCAGATGGCTTCCGGACTGGATCCGAGGGAACCGAACATCTACAATACGCTCGCCCTGATTGAAATCGAACAAAAGAATTTGGCAGAGGCCCTCAACCTGGTCACCAAGGCACTTGACCTTTCTCCAGGTCAACCTTATTTCCTCAACAACCGCGGTTATGTTTATCTACTTCAAAAAGACTTAGACAAGGCGGAGTCCGATATCAACCAAAGCATCGCTCTCGATCCTTATAATGGGTGGGCCTACCGCAACAAGGGGATTTTTTATTTGATGAAAGGGGACTATCCTTCCGCTGAACGGCTCTTAACCCAGGCGGAGCGGATGGATTCATTCATTGATAAGGTTTATTTTTATCTCGGAATGGCATTCCTTAAAAATGGTAAAGCGACCCTTGCTTGCCGAAGCTTTCGAGAATCGGAAAAACGGGGGGACAACATGGTAACCGGTGATTTGATCAGGCGATGCAAGTAGGAATGGATTTTGATGCGCTCATGGACAGGCTGGCACAGCGGCTGAGTCAACCACTCCCCGGAGCAGAAGCCCATGACTTGCTTAGGGCAACGCCAATAGGAGTTTTGAAGCCAGTTTTTGAACATAAGCTTCCACCGAAGCCGGGGAGCGTTTTGATGTTGCTCTACCCTGCGGAAAATTCAATCAAATTCCCGTTGACGAAGCGTACCGATTACCTGGGTGCACACGGCGGGCAAATCAGTTTGCCGGGCGGAAAATCCGAGCCCGGAGAAAGTTATTTGGAAACAGCCTTGCGCGAATGCGAGGAAGAAATAGGAGTTAGCCGCCAGGCCGTTACCATGATTGGCAGGCTCAGCGACTTTTTCGTCATACCCAGTAATTTCATGGTAGTGCCCGTGATTGGAGCCATTCATGAAAGGCCCCGCTATATCGCTGACCCGGTGGAAGTCGATAGAATTCTGGAGGGTGATCTATACGATCTGATCCGCAACGATGCTGTAAAAAGAAAGGAAATCGTTGCTGCCAAACAGTACCGCATGATGGCGCCCCATTTTGAAATAGACGATGAGATTATATGGGGCGCTACGGCTATGATACTCAATGAACTAAGAACAATTTTGCGCGAAATAATTTGATGATTATCTTCACCAAAACGTTAACAAAAGGACATGAAAACCTCTTACCACAAAATGCTCCCAGGGTGCGCAGCATTGATTTTCTTGACACTTTCTGTCTTGGCGCAAGAAAAAAAGGATCATACAATTCCCATCCGCGGGTTTTGCATTGGAGCTCCGCATCCTGCCGGCGTGGATGCGTTTGTTAAATTTATCAAAGAAGAGTTGGCCCCCCGGGGAGTAAACACGCTCATTGTGCGGGTTGATTACAACTACCAATATGAAGGCCATCCCGAATTACGGGATAGCAGTGCCCTTTCAAAAGCAGACGTCAAAAAACTCGTTGCGGCGTGCAAAGGCACCAATATTCGCATTATTCCTCAAATTAATCTGCTGGGTCATCAATCGTGGGCGTCAAAGACTTCGGGCTTACTGCGTTTGTATCCGCAATTTGATGAAACACCGCAAGTAAAGATACCGGAGAAGTATGTCTGGCCCAATGCAGATGGCCTTTACTGCAAAAGCTATTGCCCTCTTCATCCCCAGGTCCATGACGTCGTTTTTTCCCTAATCGATGAAATTTGTGATGCTTTTGAAACCAATGCTTTTCACGCGGGGATGGACGAAGTGTTCTACATCGGCCATGAACAATGTCCCCGTTGCAACGGTCGAGATAAATCCGAGCTGTTTGCGGGCGAAGTAAGGGTGATCCGCGACCACCTCGCACAAAAGAACAGGCAGTTATGGATTTGGGGCGACCGGTTGCTGGACGGCAAAACGACTGGCCTTGGGTTCTGGGAGG
>JBGPGZ010000200.1:0-7619 GCA_041484175.1 Cyclobacteriaceae bacterium
CCAAATCAGAAGGATTGCAAAAGAAAACCCGACCGTTACCTTGAGGAGTGAGTGATGGGTTTGGTTATGAGCCCCGGAGTTTGTCGAGGATCCGGTTGAGTTCCTGGGCTTCTGCCTTTGAAATATTCTTGAGCGTCTCCATCCAGGCAGGGCCATCGGCGTCGATTTTCTTGAGTAACGATATTCCTTTGTCGGTGATGGATATGTCAACCTGCCTGCGGTTGTTTTCACAGATTTCGCGTTTCACCATTCCTTTTTGACGCAACTTTTCTACCAGCCGCGTGGCATTACTGCTCTTATCGATCATCCGGCACGTGATATCGGCCAGCATCAGCGCCTTGGGGTGTTGTCCACGGAGGATTCGAAGCACGTTGAATTGTTCGGGAGTGATTTCATATTTCTTTAGAAAGACAGCATTCGAGGTATGAAGCCAGCTGCCCGTGAAAAGAATATTGATGGCCGCTTTCTGATGCTCACTCGCAAATTTTTCCTGCTTGATCTCCTGTTCCAATGCCATGGTTCTTATCGGTTCAACCGACGTAAAAGTAATAACAATAGTTGTTAATACAACAATTAAGCGTTGAAACGTGTTCCAGGGAGCGCACCGGCCATGATTTCGATTTGAATAAACTAGGAACAACGGTAACGGAAAGAAGAAAAAAATAGGATATTTTTATGTTCAAGCTCATTCACACCCCATGGCAAAAAAACTCCGCAGTCAGGACTGGTTTGGCAAAACCGGAAAAGATGGTTTCATCTACCGGGCCTGGATGAAAAATCAAGGCATTCCGCATCATGAATTTGAAGGCAAACCGGTCATCGGGATCTGCAATACGTGGTCTGAGCTGACACCATGCAATGCCCACTTTCGTGAACTGGCTGAATCGGTAAAACGAGGAGTATCCGAAGCCGGTGGATTTCCTGTCGAGTTTCCGGTAATGTCATTGGGTGAAACGCTGATCAAACCTACGGCCATGCTGTATCGCAACCTGGTGAGCATGGACGTGGAAGAATCGATCAGGGCCAACCCGATCGATGGGGTAGTCTTGCTTTGCGGCTGTGATAAGACAACGCCTTCGCTTGTGATGGGGGCGTGCAGTGTCAATATTCCAACACTGGTTCTATCGGGTGGGCCGATGCTCACCGGAAAATTTCGCGGTCGCGACATTGGGACGAGCGACATCTGGCGCTTTAGCGAAGCCCTGCGATCCGGCGAAATGACGCAGGAAGATCTTACCGTGGCGGAAGCCTGCATGTGCCGGAGCCGTGGGCACTGCGCCGTGATGGGTACGGCATCTACGATGGCGATCATGGTGGAGTCGCTGGGATTGTCGCTTCCGCAGAATGCAGCCATACCGGCGGCAGATTCCCGCCGGAAGGTCCTTGCGCAGTTCTCGGGCAGCCGTATGGTAGAAATGGTAAAGGAAGATCTCAAGTTGTCAGATATCCTGACCCGCAAAGCATTTGAAAATGCAATCATGGTGAACTCGGCCGTGGGCGGTTCAACCAATTTTATTCTTCACTTGCTGGCCATCGCCGGCCGCATTGGGGTGCCCTTGAAGCTTGAAGATCTTGATGTCCATTCGTCCCGGATTCCGCTGCTAGCCAACATCCAACCGGCGGGTAAGTACTTTACGGAAGATCTCTATTATGCTGGCGGCCTTCCCGCCCTGTTAAAAGAATTGGATCAATTTCTTCATCGCGATTGCATCACGGTAAATGGCAAAACGATGCAGGAAAATTATCGTGAGGCGGAATGTTATAATCGCGATGTCATTGCTACGGTGGAGAAGCCATTTAACACACTTTCCGGAGTGGCGGTTCTGAATGGAAATCTTTGTGAGCAAGGGGCCGTGATCAAACCTTCAGCAGCGAGCCCTCATCTGCTGAAGCACACGGGCAAGGCGGTGGTGTTTGAAGATATCGAAGATTACAAGACGCGCATTGATGATCCTGCGTTGGACATTGATGAAAACAGTGTGATGGTCTTAAAAAATGTCGGACCCAAAGGATATCCGGGCATGCCTGAAGTAGGCAATATGGGTCTACCCAAAAAGCTGCTGGCTAAAGGAGTAACCGACATGGTCCGGATTTCTGACGGACGCATGAGCGGAACAGGATTCGGAACGGTTGTACTTCACGCCTCGCCGGAGGCCGCCATGGGCGGGAATTTTTCGGTCGTTCAAGACGGTGACGTCATAACGATGGATGTCGCAGCCCGTTCATTAAAACTTCAGGTCCCCGAGGATGAGCTGCAAAAACGAAAACAACAATACAAGCCAAAGTTTAAGCAGGCGCAACGCGGTTATGTTCAACTCTATCAGCAGCACGTGGAGCAGGCACACCAGGGCGTGGACCTGGATTTCTTAAAGGGCGGATCCGGCAGTGAGGTGACAAGGGATTCTCATTAAAGTCAACTAACAATATTAATGTCGAACAAAGTCTTAGAAAATCAGGTAGCGATTGTCACGGGTGCAGGGCAGGGGATCGGTTTGGAGATCTGCCGGCACCTGGCATCGCGTGGGGCCAACGTTGTTCTCAATGATATTGAGGAAGGACTGGCGAAGGAGGCAGCCGATTCGATCCGGCGCACCAATGGAGCTTGTATTGCGATGGCCGGGGATTCGTCCGATGTTTCATTTATTCAATCGATGGTCGACGAAGGGGTCCGCCAATTCGGAAAAATCGATATTGCTATCGCCAACGCGGGCATTACTTTGTTTGGAGATTTTTTTGAATACCAGCCGCCCGATTTTAACAAGGTGATGCAGGTCAATCTGGGAGGCAGCTTTTTTCTTGCACAGGCAGCGGCCCAGCAAATGAAAGTCCAGGGAACCGGCGGGAGCATCCTTTTCATGTCATCGGTTACCGGCCACCAGGCTCACAAAAATCTGGCAGCCTATGGGATGAGCAAAGCAGCGCTGGAGATGCTTGCCAAAAACCTGGTGATTGATCTTTCGCCGCTCAAGATTAACGTGAACGCCATTGCACCGGGGGCCACGCTGACCGAGCGTACGGGAAGTGATCCGCAGTACGAAAAGGTCTGGTCTACCATCACACCGATGGGGCGGCCCGCCTCCACCAGCGACATTGCCGGCGCCGCCTTGTTTTTAGTTTCTCCCGAAGCCCGGCATATCACCGGACAAACGCTGATCATTGATGGAGGATGGACCTCGGTGAGTCCGTCACCGTATTAAGTCTCAGGTCTCAAGTTTCGGGTCTCAAGTTTAAAGTTTCGGGTTGTGCTTTTCTATGGAATGTCATCCCGGGCTTTGACCCGGGACCCCGTGGATGTCAACGAGGGGAAGAAGCCATGAAATGCGCTCGTGCGACTGCCTCGGGGTGCCGGGTCAAATGTCATTCATATCCTGTAGCATTTCTTGTGCTTGCCCGGCATGACATTCCATCTTTTTGTTTGTCTGGCTTCCTTTTGGGCAAAAAACGACTTTTTGAGTTCGATTTCAAGCACTTAACCCTAGCCTTTAACATTGAGCCTAAAACCTTAAACTTGAGACCGAAACTTCAATATCGCCTATCAATCATTTTATCCTTAACTCCGCCATAAAGTATATCCATTACACCTTCTTCAGCAAAAAACTTCTGAGGGAAGGGCAATTCGACTTTTGATATTTCATTGAGCTCGGTCATGACTTCTTTTGGCAATTCAAATTTCAGGCAGCCCAACATATCTTCTACTTGTGAAACTTTGGTGGCCCCGATGATGGGAATAACGGATTGATCTTTATGCTGGCGCGTCCAGTTAATAGCGACTTGTCCTGCGGTGACTCCCAATTTCTCTGCCGCTTCCACAATCTTTTTGGTGATCAGGGTTGCGCGGTCACCGAGCCGGACGCTGGTATCTTTCAACCGTCCTTTTTCTCCCTTCAGATATTTTCCGGTCAAGGCGCCTCCGGCGAGCGGCGCCCACGGTGTGATGGTCATGCCATAGGCTTTTGCCATCGGAAAGAGTTCGGCTTCTACGGTGCGCTGGATCAGGCTGTACTCAATTTGCAGTCCGACGAACTGCGACCATCCGCGGAACTGGGCGATCGTATTGGCCTGACTAACGATCCATGCCGGCGTATCACTTACACCGATGTAATGCACTAATCCCCTGCTGACGAGGTCGTCCAAACCACGCATGATTTCTTCGCCCGGTGTCCAACCGTCCCAGATATGCAGCCAGAGCAGATCGATGAATTCGGTATTCAGGCGTTTCAGACTTTCACGAGTGCTGCGCATCATGTTTTTGCGGTGGTTGCCTGAAAGGTTGAGGTCGCCGGGCCGGTCGCGCAGCGAGAATTTCGTAGCCACCACAAAATGATCGCGGTCGGAGGCGATAAAGTCGCCGAGAAATTTTTCGGAAGTCCCGTCGGTATAGTGATTGGCGGTATCGAGAAAATTACCATCGGCCTTGGCGTAGGCGTCAAATATTTTCTTGCTTTGTTCTTTGTCAACACCCCAGGACCGTTCGGTGCCAAAGCCCATGGTACCGAGGCACAGTTCAGAAACGCGGAGGCCGGATTGGCCGAAAAGGCGGTAGTTCATAGGGGAAAATTATCTTGGAGATCAGAAAATTACGGTAAAACAATCACCGAAGCGATAGGGGGCTTTACTATTTATTTACAGGCATCCCAATAATAGGGTCAAAATCACAATATGGTACCGTTTGATTTGACCGGGTGTTTGTTTAAATTTCGTTTTACCCGTGTAAAGAAACGCCGCCTTGAAATCGGGCTGGCCAGAACAAGTATCACTAAAACAAATCAGTGGGAGATCAGAACTCACCAAAACAAAGAGGCGGAAGTGAAAAGCCGAATAAGAATCTCACAACCCTTTAAAAACACTCAATATGCTCAAAAAAATCACACTCGTCGCAGCCATGATTATTGGCTTCCTATTCTCAGTCCAAAAAATTAGCTATGCACAAGAGAAAACAAAAGAAGAATTGAAAGCGGAGCGAGACGCTCTGAAATCAGAGATGAAGGCAAACGAAGCGGTAGAACGCAAGGCTAAAATAGAAAAGCTCTCTGCCCCTAAATCATCCGGTGTGAAAAGTGTGGATGACTTGGCAATTAGCTCTGCCGCGATGTTGCTGGCAACCGCTGAAAACAACAAGATAATTCCTGAATTGTATAAGCGAACCATTGGAGAAACGATAGATGGAGTAACTGATCTTACCGTAAAGAAACCCGAATTGGGGGACCTTACTTCATTGGCAGCCAATATCGCCACTCAAATTGCCGCCGTTTCAAAAGCCTCTGAGGCAGTGTCGGCCGCATCGGCGGATGCTTCAAAAGCGGGCCCTTTGCAAGCCCCCAAGGCAACTAAGGCTCTCAACTATACCAAAGATACCCTGGCCTTGTTAGGCCCGGAGTTGCAACTGAATGCAAAAGTGGTGAACCACTTGATCACCACACTAAAATCGGCCAAAAATTACTAGCAT
The DNA here is from genome assembly GCA_041484175.1 of Cyclobacteriaceae bacterium. Classification (GTDB taxonomy): domain Bacteria; phylum Bacteroidota; class Bacteroidia; order Cytophagales; family Cyclobacteriaceae; genus ELB16-189. Next base: position 5,447 of record JBGPGZ010000200.1, read on the forward strand.
GAAACGTGCTTCCTTTTTGGCATTAATCTGTTTTGTGAATAGCCCAATCGGCTATTCACAAACGGATTTAAAGCCGGTGGTAGGAGTAGCGGAATTTACAAAAGAAGTCGATTCAAAATATGCCAGTGCTGTGGCTGAAAAAGTGGTGCAGGTGGTGACCAACACCAAGCGATTTACCGTAGTTGATAGAACAAGTTATGATAAGGTGAAGGCGGAGCTTGAATTTCAAAAGACGGAAGCCTTTTTAGATAGCAAAAATACGGCTAAACAGGATGTGGCCTTAGCTGCTCAATACATGATCATAGGGCATATCGTAAAAATGAGTGTATATGCCATGAAAAATACGGATGGCAGCGTCAATGGGTATAAGGCCAGTACTGCTTTTACATTAAAAGTTAACGATGTTGAATCCGGGAAGACAACGGAAGCAGAAAGCTTTCAAACAAGTGTAAGTCCCCTCATGCTGTCGCCTGAAAGCGCGGTGAACGAAGCGCTGAAATCAATGGAGCCAAACCTAAGCTCCTATTTTATCAAAACGTTTCCGTTAACAACAAGAATCCGCAGGGTACTTACCACAAAGAAAGATGGAGCATCTACCGTGTTAGTTGCCGGTGGTCAAACCTATGGGTTTAAAGAAGGCGACAAGTTAACGGTGGAGAAAAATGAAATGATTGACAATAAACCCTATCCTGTTCAAATTGGCCAGATCAAGGTTATAAAAGTTGCCGGCGATGATTTTTCGGAGTGTGCAGTGGCTGATGGCGGTAAAGAAATACTGGCGCGATTTAATGCCGGCGAAATTTTGACTTGTAAACTCATAATGAAGTGAAGAGAAGATTTTTTATGAATTCCATGAGTGATTCGACAATTTGGATTTTGTAGCTCCTGTCTATGAAAAGGAACCGGTACCTTTTAACTATTTTCTTCATCATCATTTTCTTCGCAAGCAGCACAGCCCTTTGCCAAAATGGTGCGGTTAAGAGTGGCGGACAAGGGGTGGCTCTTCAACCAAGAATTATGGTGATCCCCTTTACAAAGGAGGGTGAGGATCTTCGCACGATATTAGAAGAAGATATAAACCGGAGGATCGCCATCACAAAAATAAAAGAAGGCTTTGACGGCCGCGGATTTACTACGGTAGATTTTGTTGCCAAGTTGAAGGCGGCAAAGGATAATAGTGTCTTCACCTCCGATAATCAGACTGATATCAAATCTCAAATAATCGAGCTATCCGGTGCCGATGTTTATGTTCAGGCTGAGGTAAATGTCCTGAAATCACCAACGGGTAACTCCGTCACTCTGGTATTATCTGGCTATGAAGCGTCCACTGGGAATTCATTGTCCAACAAAATTGGGGAGAGCAGTAAATTTTATACGGATGACATTGGAAAGTTAGCATCAAGGGCCGTAGAAAATTGCATGGGAGATTTTCTTAACGTTATGCAAACCAAGTTTACTGACATGGTCAACAATGGAAAATCGGTTATCGTGGATATCAGCTTTGACGGGGGTTCAGAATATAAAATGTCCTCGGAGGTTGGCCCAGATGCCCTGCCCTTATCCGACCAGCTTGAATTGTGGATGGAGAAGAATGCCTACAAGAGCCATTATCACATTCAGGGCACAACGGATGTAAAAATGATTTTTGATGATGTCCGGATCCCTTTGAAAGATCAGGCTACCGGTAATAATTACAACCCCAACAAATTCGCGCTGGAATTATTTAAGTTCTTTAAAAGCCTGGGGATGCAAACGTCTAAAGATGTTAAAAGCAGCACCATTTATATAACTGTCAAATAAGGTATCGCATGAAATGGATTGGTGTTTACCTGCTGTTTTTCAATTGGGCTGTAACATCTTTTGCCCAAACGGTCAATGATGTCGGCAAAATTGCACTTTCTGTTTCAATGCCCCTGACGATTGAAGGCCTGGACGGTACCCAGGTAGCCAGGCTGGATACAAAAATAAAGCAGATTGTTACCGCATCCGGTCTAGTCACATCCGGCGCGAAAATCAACTTTACCATTGAACCGACCTTTGCGATTACCGAAAGCAAGGTGGTTGAAGGCGGAATAGCAAAGATCAACGCCACCAAGGTTGAGTTTGGCATGGTCATAAAACAAGTTGATAGCAATATCATATTTTCCACCGTCGCTAAACAAATCACCGGAAG
>JBGPGZ010000201.1:0-7598 GCA_041484175.1 Cyclobacteriaceae bacterium
CCTTGCTTTGTCTTTACTGCCAAAGAGGTAGGCCTTCACGGGGTCCATGGCGGCTTCCGACAAAGCACTCTTATAGAAATCCCGCTGATAGTTAAGCAACTCCTCCCGCATGTCATTGGCTGCTTGCAGGGAACTGAGCATCGTTGTGAATTGGTTTCGGATGGTAAACGGGAAACGCAGAATGCCATTTACACTTTCCTGGGCATGTCCGCGTGAGCTTGCTTGTTCAAATAAGATCCCGACGGCTCCATTTGCATCCGGGAAAGTGGACCCCTTGCCGTAATAAAAATCATCGTATCCTTCTTGTGTAAAGTAGAGTGACCCAATCCGGTCAAGTGCCCTGGCATGGTACGGGCCCATTTTGCGAGTAAGCTCCTGATTCTTTTCGGGTGTGATTGGGTTTACGCGTGAAGGTTCGCCGGGCATAAAGAAGAATGTCGTGTTGGTACCTTGTTCGTGATGATCAGTCAAAAGATTTGGTTTCCATTGTTGAAACTTTTTGACGCGGGCCTGCGATTCGGGCATTTGAGCCACCAGCCAGTCCCGGTTGAGGTCAAACCAATAATGGTTGGTGCGCCCGCCCGGCCATGGTTCGTTGTGCTCCATATCGTTGGGGTCGGAGGAAATAAGCCTGCTTTTTCTCGAATTTACCCACGCCGAAAATCGCTGGAGGCCATCCGGGTTGAAGCTTGGATCAAACAGGATGACCGTGTTTTCGAGATATTTTTCGATTTCCGGTCCCTGCGCGGCCGCAAGGTGATAAGCTAATAGGAGGCCCGCGTTTGCGCCGCTGGGCTCATTGCCATGGATACTGCACCCCAGATAAAAAACAACGGGCATTGTTTTCGTGTCCATGCTTCCCGATTTCGCCGGATTGCAAAGCTGTACATGCGCTTGACGGATCGCTTCAATGTTGGCGTGGTTTTTCGGAGAAGTAATTGTCAATAACAACAAGGGGCGGTCTTCATAGGTTGTTCCGGTTTTTTCGAGCGTAATGCGGTCCGAAGCCCTATCCAATTCATATAAATAATTGACCAGCCGGTCGTGAGTGACATGCCATTCGCCTACTTCGTGGCCAATCACCGATTTGGGAGTGGGAATGGAAGTATCATAGTTTACCCCGGATGGCAAATAATACCCAAGGTCAAGCTGGCCATAGCTTTTTGCAAACGTTGCCAAAATGAGGAAACCAGATCGCAAGCATTTTTTCATAAGAGGTGATAATGGTATTGCAGGCGGAAGTAATTGCTTTTTTGCTCAAGCCGCAAGGGCGAAAGTATAAGCGGCTCAAAGGATTATGAAATTGTTAACAAAATGTGAGAAAGATTTAAAACGGCAGAACTATTTATTAGTGGGCAAAAGGATATTTTTGGCCATCCAAATCGATTTACCAACACCTAAAGAATATGATAAAAAAATTACTCTTTGCGATTGCGTTGATGTTGACAATCGTTACGGGAATGCGTGCACAAGGCGTGACCACATCCACGATCAGTGGTATTGTCAGAGATGCCAAAGGCGGTTCGTTGCCGGGCGCTACTGTGATTGCAGTTCACCAGCCTTCGGGAACTCAATACGGAACACTTGCCCGCGTTGATGGAAGGTTTGTTATTCCCAACGCGCGTATCGGCGGGCCCTATAAAGTGAGCGTGTCATTTATCGGGTTTGAAAGCCAGGACAAAGACGGCCTATTTTTGGAATTGGGAAACACGACCAACGTGGATTTCAAAATGGTCGAATCAGGTACCCAACTTGCTGAAGTTGTGATTACGGCCACGGTTGACCCGGTACTTAATTCAGACCGTACCGGTGCCACCACGAACATCTCGAACCAACAGATCACGCAACTGCCCACCCTCAGCCGTAGTTTCAGTGACTATGTGAGATTAACGCCGCAGGCCAGTATCAATAGTTTTGGCGGAACTAACTTCGCCGGCAGAAGTGACGGGTATAATAATATTACCGTTGATGGGGCATTGTTTAACAATGCATTTGGATTGTCCGGCACAGTAGGTGGTCAGGCAAACGCCCAGCCCATCAGCCTGGATGCCGTGGATCAAATTGCGACGAGCATTGCGCCCTATGATGTAACGCAAGGGAGTTTTACGGGAGCGGGTATCAATGTAGTAACACGCAGCGGCACGAATGACGTAACCGGGTCGGTATATTATTTCACTCGTAACCAGAGCTATGTGGGAAAAAAAATAGCCGGTGTGGATAATCCATACAGTGATTTCAAGTTCAACAACATGGGGTTTCGCGTTGGTGGGCCTATCATCAAAAACAAACTTTTCTTTTTTGCCAACTTTGAAAGAGAAAGGCAGGATGTGCCGGGCACCACATTTAGCGCCACTCGCGGCGGCTCTTCGGGAAGCACTGTGTCGCAGGTACAGGCCAGCGATCTTGACCTCCTCTCCACTTTTCTGCAAGAAACGTATGGCTACAATGCCGGCCCTTACGAGAATTACAAACTCAAACAAAACAATGACAAGGGGACTTTTAAACTTGATTGGAACATCAGCAGCAATCACAAGTTTTCAATCAAGTATACTTACCTGGATTCATACCGGGATGTACCGCCCAGCAATAGTGGCTCCATTGTTACACGCCAACCCAGTCAGACGGGGTTACCTTTCTTGGGAGCCTATTACAGGATCAATAACAACCTCAACTCGGTTATTGCCGAATTGAACAGCACGTTTGGTAACAAATACGCGAACAAATTCCAAATCGGATACACGGCTTTTCGTGATTTCCGGGAGACCCCGACCTCCAGCAAAACCATCCCGCTGGTCGACATTGCCAATGGCTCCGGCGGGTTCCTGACTGCATTCGGTTATGAACCCTTCTCCGCCTACAATATTCTAAATAGCAATGTATTCCAGATTTCAGACAACGTGGATATTTATCTTGCCAAGCACACCGTAACGCTGGGTACGTATAATGAGTTTTATCAATTTCAAAATGGATTTGATCCTTTCTTTTATGGAGCTTACCAATTCAACTCACTCGGTGACTTTTATGCCAGTGCCGGATACGATCCAGCTACGGGTACCTCAATAGCCCCGGTTGTCGGAAGGATCAGACAATACCAATTGGGATATGCTGCCAATGCAGACGGCACTTTTCCCCTGGTAAAGGTAAAAGCCTATCAACTCGGTTTCTACGCTCAAGATAAATATGAGTTCTCCGATAAGTTAACCGTGACTCTGGGGTTGCGTGCGGACATACCCACGATTAATACCGACATTGGCCGCAACGATGTTGCCGCCACTTACACATTTTCTGAAGGGAGACAAGTTGAAACCGATCAGGTTCAAAAATCACAGCTTCTGTGGTCACCGCGCTTAGGGTTCAATTGGGATGTAAAAGGAGACCGGTCCACGCAGATGCGCGGGGGTTCCGGCATTTTCACGGGTCGCGTACCGTACGTATGGATCTCGAACCAGGCCAGCAATAACGGACTGTTGTTTGGATCTCAATTTTATTCAGCGGCCAATGCCACGGCCGCAGGTCTTGTATTTAATCAGGACGTCAATGCTTACCGGCCATTAGGCGCGGCTGCGGTAGCACCCGCCAATAATGTAAACCCGGCGGTTACCTACAACCTGGCGGTTACCGATAACAAATTCAAGTTTCCACAAGTTTGGAGAACGAATGTTGGTCTCGATCAAAAGTTGCCGGGTGGCGTAATTGGCTCCTTTGATCTTGCAGTCACAAGAGACATCAATGCCGTATATCATCGCAATATCAATTTGCCAGATGCTCCGAATACGGCTTCGGGCTCTGATAACAGGCCGATTTTTTACAAGGTATTTCCCAGCGCCACCAGCAATTCAACGGCCAATACGCGGTTGAATCCGAAAGTCACCGATGCCATCCTGATGAGCAACACCAACAAAGGATACAGTCTGTTTGGAACGGCGCAATTCAAAAAGACTTTCGCCTCGGGGATTAATGCAATGGTGGCCTATACCTACACTCAAGCTAAATCTGTCAACGACGGGGGTTCCATTGCCCAATCTATTTGGAGGGACCGCCAGATATCCGGCAATCCCAATGACAATGTGTTGGGATACTTTAATAACTTAGTTCAACACCGGATTATCGCTTCTGTAAACAGCCGCAGAGAATATCTTGGTTTCATGGCTACAACGCTTGGATTCTTTTACTCGATGTCTCCTGCAGGAAGATTTTCTTATGTGTATTCCGGTGACGTCAATGGAGATAATGCAGGGGGTAACAATGACCTGCTTTATATTCCACGCGACCAAAGTGAAATTGCTCTTAGGGACATTACGAACGCCGATGCAACCGTTTATACGGCGGCTCAGCAATGGGGTGATCTTGATACTTACATCAACCAGGATAAATACCTCAGTTCACATCGCGGAAGTTATGCAGAGCGCAACGGAGCCGTTCAGCCCTGGAGGGGTCAGTTGGACTTCCGACTCTTGCAGGATTTCTATTTGAAGACCGGTACCAAGAGAAACACGTTGCAGCTAAGCCTGGACATTTTCAATATCGGCAACCTGATCAATTCGGATTGGGGTGTTTATAAAACTCCCAATCGCGGTAACCTGTTGACGTTCCAGGGCTATGATGTTAATAAAGTGCCACAATTTACCTATCCCTATTTGAACAACGCGGATAAGACACCGCTGACCACTACTTTTCGAAATGATTTGGGGTTGTTATCACGTTGGCAAATGCAATTAGGTGTGCGCTACATATTCAATTGACATTCCGGCAGTAGCATGAAGAGAGGCTTCCACGGGGAGCCTCTTTTTATTTTAGCCGGCAATGAGTACCTTCAATCATGGCCAATCGTTGGGTTTGTCGGTCATCCTTGTTTTTGACCCTTTGGCTATGCTTGTCGTGCCAACCCCCCGGCGAGAAAGAAACCTTTGCTACCAAACCCACCCTGGAACTTGATCTGAAGGCGATTCAGGAGCGTGGCTTCCTACGTGCCATAGTCGACAATAATTCCATCAGTTATTTTATTTACAAAGGCAGCCCGATGGGTTACGAGTATGAGTTGTTGAAACGGCTTGCCAGTTATTTGAAAGTTGATCTAAAGATTAAAGTAATTTCGGGGGTTGAGGAGGGCATCAATGCCCTGAACACCGGTGAGGGAGATGTACTTGCTTTCCCGCTGACTATCACGACTGACCGGTTAGCGTATCTTTCCTTCACAGATCCCCATTACAATACATTTCAGGTTTTGGTGCAGAAGAAGCCGGCCAATTGGCGGATGCAACCACCTGCGCTTATCGAGAAAAAGCTGGTTCGCAATCCTGCGGACCTTATCGGAAAGGATGTCTTTGTGATGAAGGGCTCCTCGTTTCAGCAGCGGCTCCAACACCTGTCGCAGGAGATCGGCGGTGAAATTGTCATTCACGAAGACAGCGCGGCAGCAGAAACCGAATCGCTGATTCGCAAAGTAGCTACAGGGGAAATCAAATATACCGTAACGGACCAGACCATCGCCATGGTCAACTCATTGTACTATCCCAATCTTGACATCAATACCCCATTGAGCTTATCGCAGCAAATTGCGTGGGGAGTTCGCAAGAATTCGCCGGACCTTGTCAAAGTTATCAACGGTTGGTTGGGCGAGATCAAAAAAAGCGCTATTCTCCAGGTGATCTTTAACAAATATTTTAACAGCCCCCGTTTTTCACTGGTTAGAATCTCCAGCGACTACTCCTCATTATCAGGGGAAAAAATTTCACCCTATGATGAACAACTCAAAAAAGGAGCAAAAGTATTGGGTTGGGATTGGAGATTACTTGCTTCGGTGGCATACCAGGAATCCAATTTTGATCCGAAAGTGCAGTCGTGGGCCGGGGCCATCGGTTTGATGCAGGTAATGCAGGAAACAGGAGCGTATTTTCATATCCTTAATTTGTGGGACCCTGATCAAAATATTAACGCCGGAGTACAGTTTCTGAAATTCCTTGATGACTATTGGGCGAAAACGGTGAGCGACGAACATGAACGGCTTAAGTTTGTACTGGCTTCCTATAACGTAGGGTTGTCACACGTGCTTGACGCGCGCAATCTTGCGAATAAGCACGGCAAAAGCCCGGTCATGTGGGATAACCATGTTGAATTCATGATGCTTCAAAAGACGAACCCAAAATACTACCATGACCCGGTGGTCCTGGCAGGTTATTGCCGGTGTGACGGACCGGTGGTCTATGTAAAAGAAGTCTTACAACGGTATGAAGAGTATAAAATTCATTTTAAGTAAGAATCTCTCCATCTGAAAATCGCGAATTTCTAATGTTCCTTACTGCCAGTTTGGATTAGTTCATTTACGATTGCTTCAAAGTTTAGCGATTCCCAGGTTGATTCCAGGCCGGGGGTTTTCATCACCTGATCCATGATTGCTTTTTGTTTCATACCTGTGGCAAGTGCCTCGGAGTAGCGGACCTGATCGTGGAAGGTAACCATGGAATAGAGCGGGGTCCATTTTTCAGGGTAAAGTTGATGAAGTTTTGCCTCGATCTTTTTTCTTAGCAGAAAATCAGCGTCTGCCACCAGGTCTCGCATTTCTACAAAATTATCCATTGCCAGTTGTGCTATGGCTTCTGAATCGGGCTTGCGCTGCTGCTGAAATTTCTCCAGGACCACTTCCCAATCGTCTTTAAATTGGTCGAGCAATTGATTCAAGATCCGGCAATCTTCAAATCCTGAATTCATACCTTGTCCGAAGAACGGAACAATGCCATGGGCAGCGTCTCCCATTAACAGGACGTTGTTTTTTACCCACGGATAACACCGGATTGTCACGATTGAGGAAGTAGGATTATCGCGGAAGTCTTCGGTTAAGGTCGGCATCAGGGGATGGACATCCGGAAAAGTCTTTTCAAAAAATGACTGGATGTCTTGCGGCGTTTGAAGATTGCTGAATGACAACGGGCCCTCGAATGGAAAAAAAAGGGTGCACGTAAACGTCGTGTCAGGATTGGGCAAGGCGATCAGCATAAAACTTTCACGTGGCCAAATGTGCAGTGCATTTTTCTCCATCAAGTGAACCCCGTGCTCTCCGGGAGGAATGCGAAGTTCTTTATAGCCATGTTCGATAAATTCTTGTGAATAGTCAAACCGATCTGAAGCTTGCAATGCTCCGCGTACAGCCGAAAAAGCTCCATCGGCGGCGATGACCAGATCTGAATGGCGCCGTGTGGTGGAACCGAAATGCTGGAAGAGTAATTCCGTTTTATCCAAGTCCACATGAAGGCAACGGTGTTCAAAAAAGAATTCTACGCCAAGTCGTTCAGCTTCATCCATGAGCACCATATTCAGCCCGCTTCTTGAAATGGAATTGATGAATTGGCCCGCCTTTCCATAAGGCTGAAAAGTAAGGTGTCCGGCCTTATCATGAATCATCCTTCCGTTCATGGGCACGGCGTGCAGCTTAATGGTTGAAGCCAACCCAACTTCGTCCAAGGCACGGATACCGCGGTTGCTGAGCGCCATGTTGATTGAGCGGCCACCTTCCAGCATGTGTGTTCGCATATCAAAACGGCGTTCAAAAACGACGACTTTGTAGCCTCGCCTGGCCAGGTAAATGGAGATCAAAGACCCCA
>JBGPGZ010000202.1:0-7583 GCA_041484175.1 Cyclobacteriaceae bacterium
GGCTTGACTATTCTTGGTTACCAATATTTCGTTCCTACGGAACTTAATACAATAGACAACTACGAAATTAGAAATTACGAATTACGGGGATTCCGCCTCCCGCCGCGTAATTCGTAATTATTTAAATTTCCCAATCATTATTCAACACCGGAATCGCGTGATGCGCGGTGAGGTCAAACTGACAGGGTACTACGGAAACATAATTGTTGGCGATCGCCCACTCGTCGTTGTCTTCTCCTTTGTCAAAATTTACAAAACTGCCGGTCATCCAGAAGTACCTTCTCTTGTTGGGGTCAAACCGCTGGTCGAATTCTTCTACCCATTTGGCGTTGGCCTGACGGCAGATCCGGATACCCTTCAGGGGTTCGCGCTTTTTTCGCGGAAAGTTTACATTGAGGGCCACACCCTTTGGCAGTCCTTTCTTTAACACTTCTTCTGTTATTTTTTTAACATCTTCCAGGATATGTGAAAAGTCAGGATCGGAGCCGTAATCGCAGAGGGAAAAGCCGATCGCCGGAGTTCCTTCAATGGCCCCTTCGATAGCGGCAGACATGGTGCCCGAATACAGGACGCTGATCGACGTATTGCTACCGTGATTGATGCCGCTGACGATCACATCCGGTTCGCGTTCATCCTTGAGCAAAAAATGGCGTGCAATTTTAACGCAATCGGCCGGGGTTCCCGAGCACTCGAAGGCTCTTACTCCTTCGAAGATAGAGGTCTCGTCAAGCCGGAGGGTTTCACCCACGGTAATCGCATGCCCCATTCCCGACTGCGGGCTATCGGGAGCAACGACCACCACATCGCCCAATTGCTTCATCACCTCCACCAGGTTCCTTATTCCTCTCGATGTGATGCCATCGTCGTTGGATACGAGTATTAAAGGCTTTGTCATTTCTTCGTCATTTCAATCCTCAGGACGGGAAATCGAATGGCCATCATTTAAACAGCGAATTATAATAGGCGACCACACGGGCGACGTCGTATTTGTTATCAAAATCAACCCTATTCTCCTTAATAAACTTATGGATCTGATCTTCCTTTTTGCCCATTAATTCGATCAAATCATTTTTCTTTCCTGAGAATTCCTGGATGGAGCCGTTTTCTTTGAGGAGGAAAAATTTGTTGACCAGCACAATCCGCGTATAGGCCCCGTAGTAATAAAATGAAGAATAGGATCGCACCTCCAGGGCTTCCCTCGCCAACAGCGTCATTTTACCCTCCTCCAGGAGTTCAAAAAAAACAGGCGCCTTGTATTGGCCGGTGACGGCATAGGGCAAGGAATAAAATTGCCGGTAGCGCTTGCCGACCGTGTCAAAGATCTCGAAGAATAGGATTTTACGCGCAGAGTAGGTTTCCAGTTTGCTGCTGGCCTGAAACTGGACGAGGTCATCCTGCATATTGTATTTTAACATCCCTTTTAAGGTGTCGCCCGATTCGAGTATCATTTTTCCTTCATGCCAAAATTCAAAAGGAAATTTTTGGGCCGCCCCTGAAAACGGCGACAGCAGGAGAAGTAAGAAAAGGAAACGGCGATTCATTAACCTTTCAGAATAGTATGTCCAAGTTTATCCCTTTTGGTCTTCAAATATTTTTCGTTGTGCGGGTTGGGTTTTATTTCAATGGGCACGTTCTCCACAATTTCCAACCCATAGCCCATCAATCCTACGCGCTTTTGGGGATTGTTCGTTATCAGCCTCAATTTGCGGATCCCGAGGTCATGCAGGATTTGCGCCCCGATTCCATAATCACGGCTGTCCATATCAAACCCCAGTTTCAAATTGGCCTCCACGGTATCCATACCTTCCTCCTGAAGCTTGTAGGCCCGCAATTTATTGAGTAATCCAATCCCTCTTCCCTCTTGTTTCATGTATAGCACCACTCCTTTGCCTTCTTGCTCTACAATTTTCATTGCATTGTGAAGCTGCGATCCGCAATCGCACCGGCAGGAGCCAAATATATCGCCGGTAACACATGACGAATGCACCCGCACCAGGACAGGTTCATCTATTTTCCATGTTCCCTTGATCAGTGCAATATGAACTTCACCGGAATCAATTTGTTCGTAAGCGGCAAGCCTGAAGTCACCATAGATGGTCGGCATGTTCACCTCCACATGCCGCCTGATCTGCGACTCGGTCTTCATGCGATACTCAACCAGGTCCTTGATCGTCACGAGTTTCAAATCAAAACGGTCAGCCACTTTTCTCAAGTCATGCAGGCGAGCCATGCTGCCATCATCATTCATAATTTCAACAAGCACACCTGCCGGACGAAAACCCGCGAGCCGCGCTAAATCGATTGCTGCCTCGGTATGACCGGTCCTGCGCAACACGCCTTCCCGTTTGGCCTTGAGCGGAAAAATATGTCCGGGTTTACCCAACTCTTCCGGTTTCAATTCAGGATCGGCCAATGCCTTGATGGTCTTGAACCGGTCATGAGCGGAGATGCCGGTTGTGCAACCGTGGCCGATCAGGTCTACCGACACCGTAAACGGCGTTTCAAAAACCGCCGTGTTTGTTCTCACCATCAGGTCCAGTCCGAGTTCCTCGCAACGATCTTCGATAAGGGGGGCGCAGATCAACCCCCTGCCATGGGTAGCCATAAAATTCACGATCTCCGGCGTAACGCATTCGGCCGCGATGATAAAATCACCCTCATTCTCCCGGTCTTCATCGTCCACCACGATCACTACCTTGCCATTTTTGATTTCCTCAATGGCTTCTTCTATGCTATCCAGTCTTATTTTATCGCTCATAATCAGTATTTTCCGCTTACAATCCCCAATTGTTCCGCCAGTTCAATATCTATTCTCTTTAACTCGGTTTGCCGCTCGATAAGTTCATCTTCTTCAGCGGCATTGTTCACCGATTTTATCTTTTCCTTGTTGTCCTCAATCCATTTCTGGACCACCCGGTATTTCAAATGAAGCACGTTCGCAAGCGCCTTCTTGTCCAGATCATCGGCGTCTTTTGGAAAGAATATATGGTATTTGTCACTCCAATGCCGGCTGGTATCATAGCGCTGTGTAACCAGATCCGTTACCATCCGCTTGACCTGGTCGCTCCCGTTTTGCATAAAGAAATCGCTGGAGATGGCCCGCCCTTCACTAAGCCCTGCTTTAAATGCTTCGTAAATTTCTCTAAAAAGGGGGTTGCTAAACTCAACATCTTCCAGCTCATGGAGCAGAAAATCGGACACTGTCTGAGACTCAAGGCTCTTGTCGGCATAATTGAGCAGCAGCCGGATGGTCTCCCGCTCCTGGTAGTAAACGAGGCTTTGCGGGTCAACTTTTACAAGCGAGTCCAGTTCTTCGATGGCTTCCGGCGGAATGGGAGTATCATTCTGCTCCCGCAGTTTTTCTTTTTCCTGTTTTCTCCGCTCGGTAATCAGGATCTTGTTGAGTTCACTCAGCAAAACGCCTTCCGAAATTTTTAAAAGATTGCTTGTTTCCTGTATGTACACCGACCGTTTGACCGCGTCTGGAATCAGGGCTATGCTGTTGACAATTTCCTTGATCGATTCTGCCTTGCGAATGGGATCCCCGGCGGCTTCCAATGCGTAGAGGTTGGCCTTGAAAGAAATGAAATCGCTGACATTCTCTTTCAAAAATTTTTGAAACGCCGTTGTTCCCACTTTCCTGGAGTAACTGTCCGGGTCTTCACCATCCGGGAAGAGCGCCACGCGCACGTTAAGGCCGCCCTTGAGGATCAAGTCGATCCCGCGAAGGGCTGCCTTTATTCCGGCTGCGTCTCCATCGAAAAGTACGGTCACATTTTCGGTGAACCTGCGGATCAGTTTGATCTGGTCTTCCGTCAACGCGGTGCCGGAAGAAGCGACTACATTTTCTACATCCGACTGATGCATCGAGATCACATCGGTGTAGCCCTCCACCAGAAAGCAATTATCGAATTGGCGAATGGCATTCTTCCCCTGAAACAATCCATAGAGCGCCTGGCCCTTGTGATAAATTTCCGTTTCGGGTGAATTGATGTATTTTGGCTGGTTCTTGTCTTTGCCCAGCATCCGTCCGCCAAACGCAATTACTTTTCCGGAAATATTATGAATTGGAAAAATGACCCTTCCTCGAAAGCGGTCATACGAACCTGACTTTCCGGCATGCCCGCCTCCGTCCTCTTTCTTAACAACCAAACCGGCCTTTTCCAGCAACTCCCTGTTATATCCCTTCCGTATGGCTTCATCACTGAATTTTTCCCATGCATCGAACGCATAGCCAAGTTCAAATTTATCGATTGTCCGGTCATTAAAGCCGCGCTCGCGGAAATAGCTCAACCCCACGCCACGGCCTTCGTCGCTTTTCTTTAACGCCTCTTTGTAGTATTCCTTGGCAAAGTTCATCAGGATGTAAAGCCCTTCGCGTTCACTTTGCTCAGCGCGCGCCTCTTCTGAGGCCTGGTCTTCCTTGATCTCTACGTTGTACTTCTTGGCCAGGTAGCGGATCGCTTCTGCATAGGTCATTCCCTCGTGCTCAATGAGAAAAGTGAATGCATCCCCTCCTTTGCCGCTGCTAAAGTCCTTGAAAATTCCCTTTGATGGAACGACAAAAAATGAAGGTGTCTTTTCGTTGGTAAACGGGCTCAACGCTTTGTAATTCTGGCCGGATTTTTTTAGCGAGACAAAATCGCCAATAACGTCGAGGATATCGACCCGGCTCTTAACTTCTTCTATGGTATTGCGGGAAATCACGTCTGAAATTGGCGTTTCAAAGATACCTTTTTGTCACGCATTCGGCATTGATCGTGGGGTATTTGGTAGATGGTTTTATAAAAAACCCGAAAAATCCAATAGCGAACGCCCGTCGGCTCCTGACTAACCCTACTTTGTCATGTTAGACTGCGGGCTGGTTCCCTCCCAGGGAAAAGAAGGGCGTGCGGCGGGATGTAATTCGAATCCCACTGTTACAGAAAATTGGTACCAAGGAATTCTGTTTAACTTGACAAAGTAGTACTAACCTCTAAATTGCGCTACATTTCTGAAGTGTCTCAAGGCGTCAAAGACACCTTAGAGGTGTAAGACGCCTGGCAACAAAGATAGTGTGAGACGTCAAGATACCTTGGAGGTGTCAGACGCCGGGGAACAGTTTGGACTCTTCTTATAAACTATGGCATTTTCAAAATCGGATATCCTGAAAGCCCTGTCGACGGTCCATGACCCGGATCTCAAGCGTGACCTGGTAAGTCTGAACATGATCAAGGATCTGGAGGTCGCCGACAACCAGGTACGTTTTACCGTCGTCTTGACCACGCCAGCTTGTCCATTAAAAGAGAAGATCCGGAACGAATGCCTTGAGGCAATCCAGACAATCGTTGACCCTGCGGTTGATATCCAGATCACCATGACCTCCTCCGTTACCTCCACCCGCGACAACACCCCGGTCCTTCCGCTTGTTAAAAATATTATCGCCATTGCTTCCGGCAAAGGGGGTGTAGGTAAATCAACCATAACGACCAACCTCGCAGTAGCATTGGCGCAATCCGGAGCGAAAGTGGGTCTCATTGATGCGGACATCTATGGTCCATCCATTCCTGTGATGTTTCATTGCGAACATGAACAACCTGAAGTAAAAGTGCTGAATGGCAAGAATGTCATTGTTCCTCTTGAACAATACGGCGTGAAATTGATCTCCATTGGTTTTCTTGCCCCGGCCGACAGCGCGGTGGTTTGGCGGGGCCCGATGGCGAGTGCCGCACTCAAACAATTCATCAGCGATGCTGATTGGGGGGAACTGGATTACTTATTAATCGACCTTCCTCCCGGTACGAGCGACATCCATCTTACCTTGGTGCAAACGGTGCCCGTAACAGGAGTGGTAATCGTAACCACTCCGCAGAAAGTGGCAATCGCCGATGCTATCAAGGGGCTGGCGATGTTTAAACAGCCACAGATCAATGTTCCAATCCTGGGCATCGTCGAAAACATGGCGTATTTCACGCCTGAGGAATTGCCGGACAACAAGTATTTTATTTTTGGCACAGACGGTGGCAAGAACTTATCTGAAAAGTATGGCGTTCCTTTGCTGGGGCAAATTCCCCTGGTCCAAAGCATTCGCGAAAGCGGCGACAGCGGGTTGCCAGCTGTGCTAAAGGAAGGGCCGACGGCCAGGGCCTTCACGGATCTTGCAGAATCGTTGGCACGACAGATTGCCATAAGAAATGCTAACTTTGACGAAACCAAAAAGGTAGAGATGAAGGTTTAATGCTAAACCCACCCAAGTGAAAAAAGAAGACCTCAATGAACGAATCGAAGCCTCCCTGGACAACATTCGCCCCTACCTGGAGGCCGATGGCGGCAATGTGAAAATCATGGAAATCACCAAGGACAACGTCCTGAGGCTGGAGTTTGTGGGGAATTGCGGAAGCTGCCCCATGTCGACCATGACTTTCAGGGCCGGTGTGGAAGAAGCCATCAGGAGGTCCGTTCCCGAGATCAAGTCCATTGAAGTCGTCAACCTGACCCACGCTTAAGGTTACCCTAACTATTTTTAAGCGATTAAATCATAGTTTTTACCGTTAAACGTTAGAGGTTAATCGTACTCTAACCAAGAAAAATCACCGGATAACGATTACCCGCCTGTATGATTTTTTCCAAAAGCCGCCTGCTCCTCCTTTTAACGCTTCTTCCTGGCTTGGCTTTCAGAGTTTCCTGGGCCCAGGAAAAATGCGGCACGGTGGCTTACCAGGAAATCAGATTGCATCGCAATCCCCGCCTGGAGAACACCGACCAATTTGAAAAGTGGATGAAGGACAAGCTTCAATCCAGGCTTAAGACGCTCAGCGGGGACCGGACCCAATCGTCGACCTATACAATTCCTGTGGTAGTGCATGTCATCCACAATGGTGAGCCGGTCGGAACAGGGACCAACATCTCCGACGCACAAATCATTTCTCAAATAAACGTCATCAACAAAGATTTTCCCCGGAACAACCTGGATGCCGTCAACACGCCTCCAGAATTTCTACCGGTGGCTGGCAGTATGGATATCGAATTTGCACTTGCTAAACAGGACCCGGAAGGATTGGCGACCAACGGGATTGTTCGTGTTCAAGGTACCAAAAACAGTTGGGCGATGGTTGACAATGATACTTTTAAGGCCCTTAGTTATTGGCCCGCCGAGAATTACCTGAATATTTGGGTGATCAACCTGCAGGATGGAGGCCTTATCGGATATACGCAACTGCCCGTCTCCAATTTACCCGGGCTTGAAGACTCATCGACTGACCGCCTTACCGATGGGGTGGTGATTTATTACCGGGCCTTTGGAACCAACGACGGAGGCGGCACCTTTGACCTTGAATCCCGTTTTAGCAAAGGAAGGACCGCAACGCACGAGATCGGTCATTTCTTTGGACTCCGCCATACGTGGGGTGATATCAACAGTTGTTCCGGCACTGATTACGTAGACGACACGCCAACCCAAATAGGGAGTACGAGCGGATGCCCGACGCAAGCGGAGGTCTCCTGCAGTCATGATAAAATGTTTCAAAATTATCTTGACTATACGGATGACGGTTGCATGAACATTTTCACCCTGGGGCAGGTGGCCAGAATGACCACGGTACTGA
>JBGPGZ010000203.1:0-7499 GCA_041484175.1 Cyclobacteriaceae bacterium
AAAAATAACAGGTAGTATCATCTTTATGGCCGTTTGCATGATTGGCCATGCTCAATTTACAAAAGGAACCTTTATGATCGGTGGAAGTGCCAGCGCAACGTTTGATACGGACAAAACGAAAAGCGGAAGCACAACAACGACAACAGGAAAAACGACCTCGATCAACTTCACCCCGCAAGCCGGGTACTTTGTAATGGATAATCTGGCGGTAGGGGCCGGAATTGATTTATCTTCTCAAACCACCAAACCAGAAACCGGGAGCGGCAAAACGGTAAACAGTTCGACTTCTTTTGCTCCTTTTGGCCGGTATTATTTTCAAAAGTTTTACGGTCAAGGTTCTTTCCAGGTTGGTTCAGGAAAAAGCAGTTACGAGATTGGAACCACAACGACAGAAACCAAGTATAACACTGCCGGGTGGAGCCTCGCCGTGGGGTATGCCTATCTCTTAAACGACCATGTCGCCGTAGAGCCACAGTTAGGGTACCAATCTAATAGTCAGAAGTATAATTCTACAAATAAGGACATTCAATCCGGACTCTATATTAAAATTGGATTGCAGGTTTATTTAAGAAAGTGAGAGAAAGACCAAAAAGGTGGCAAGCTATTTGATGAAGTTTGAAGATAAACCAAAGAAATCAGTTATGAAAAGAATCGGAATACTCGTTGCAGCATTGGCTTTGTGTGTGGTAGCAGCAAATGCCCAGGTTCAATTGGCCGTTGGCATCAAGGGCGGCCCCAATTTTGCCAGTCTCAGCACAAGCTCAACCCTGAGTAAAAACTATAGTAACAGGACCGGCTTTCATGCGGGCGCTTATGTGATGCTTAAATTTGCTAAGATCGGGATTCAGCCCGAAATTATTTTTTCAAAGCAAGGACAGAGTTTTCAGTTCAACTCACAGAACTACAACTCCAATTATGATTATATCAATGTCCCAATCATGGTAAAGTTATACCTTGCAGGGGGGCTTAATCTTCAGGCGGGACCCCAATTTGGTTTTCTGGCTAGCTCCAAAGGAGCAGTGATTGATGCCGTGGGCAATGTTTCTACGGGTCAGGATTTGAAGAACCTTGTTAAATCTTCGGATGTGTCGGTAGGAGTTGGACTGGGTTGGGATCTTCCTTTTGGCCTCAACATTACGGGCCGTTATAACATAGGAGTATCAGACATTAATAAGTATACGGGCAAGCCGCTTCCCGTTCAAAGCTCGTCGTTTGGTTCGCAGCAAGCCAAGAACCAGGTAATCCAGATTTCTATCGGATACAGACTTTTTAAGATTGGAAGTTGATTTGTGTCAAAGAAAAATTTGGGCCAACCTATTCAAGGGTTGGCTTTTTTATTTTTTGCGCCGGGTGAAATTCAAAAAGTGTGGCAGGTCAGTCCTTGGCGGTGGCCAATTGTCCATGCAATTTTTTTTAATTACATTTAAGTTCATCAATCCTCTTTCAGTTATGAAAAAAATGATATTTGTAGTGGCATTTGTAATGATAACACTCACCACGGCGTGGTCTCAGGTTGCTTTTGGGATTAAGGCCGGGTTAAACGTCGCCAACCAGACTTTTACCGGAAGTGGGGTAAGCGTAAGTCCCTCCAGCGTTGTCGGGTTTAATGGCGGAATCTATTTGCA
This sequence comes from Cyclobacteriaceae bacterium, assembly GCA_041484175.1. GTDB lineage: Bacteria > Bacteroidota > Bacteroidia > Cytophagales > Cyclobacteriaceae > ELB16-189. The sequence continues at coordinate 1,626 of JBGPGZ010000203.1, forward strand.
TGCCAGATTTGGAAAGTTTGGGATTCAACCGGAAGCATACTATTCCATGCAGGGATCCAAGTTCACCGTTTCCGGTTTTGTCAGTGAAGCAAAAACCAATTACATCAATTTTCCGATTTTGTTTCGTTATAATATTACGGATTTTATTAACCTGCATGCAGGACCTCAATTCGGAATCGTGGCAAGCGCAAAGCAGACTGTTAATGGAACTACTTCCGACATTAAGGATCAGCTTAAGTCAGGCGATTTTAGCGCGGTAATCGGCGCCGGGTTTGATCTGCCCATGGGTTTCAATGGCGGTGTGCGTTACGTGATCGGTTTGTCGAACATTGAAAAGGACACCAGCACGGGTGACAAAACCAAAAATAATGTTTTTCAGATCTATCTTGGCTATCGACTGTTCGGTAAATAAAACAATTCAACTAATTTTGAAGCCACTCTTGACTAAGAGTGGCTTTTTGTTTTAGCCTGTGGACACTCCTTCGTACGAAGAAACTATTGATTACCTCTATCTGCACCTGCCCATGTTCCAGCGGGTCGGCGCGGCGGCCTACAAACAAAATCTGGACAACACGTGGGCGCTGTGCGAGCATCTTGGGAATCCGCAAAAAAAATTCAGATCGGTCCATGTAGGAGGAACCAATGGAAAGGGAAGTTCTTCTCATATGATTTCTGCAATCCTCCAAAGCGCCGGATATAAAACCGGGCTTTACACATCCCCCCACCTGAAGGATTTTACAGAGCGAATAAAAATCAACGGAGAGGTGGTTAGCCGGGAGTTCGTCGTGGACTTTGTGAGACGCATAAGACCGGTTCTGGAAAAAATTCAGCCATCCTTCTTTGAGGCCACAGTTGCCATGGCGTTTGACTATTTTGCATTGGAGCAAGTAGATATCGCCGTTATTGAAGTCGGCCTTGGCGGAAGATTGGATTCCACGAATGTGATCACCCCGATGGTCTCGCTGATAACCAACATCGGCAACGATCATAAAGATCTTTTGGGAGGAACCCGGGAGCTGATCGCAACGGAAAAGGCCGGAATTATCAAACCTGGTGTACCGGTTGTTATCAGCGAACGCCAGGAAGAAGTCCAGGACATATTCATAAGGAAAGCGGAGAAGGAGAATTCACCAATTTATTTTTCAACGGACCGGTATCAATTGAGGCAAAAGAAGGTGAGGGAAGATAGTTTCTACACGGTTTACGCGGGAAGCAAGTCAGTCATCGAAGATCTGGATTGCCAATTGAAAGGGGAGTATCAAAGGAAGAACATTCCTGGTGTTTTGATGACGATTGATCAACTTGTTAGTCAAGGCTTTACTATTTCCCAGGCATCGGTTCGCGAGGGAATTGGCAAGGTAGTTACCATGACCGGACTGAAAGGTCGATGGCAAAGGCTCGGGTCCCGGCCCCTGATGATTTGTGACACGGGACACAATGAAGATGGGATAAGGGAAATCGTGAAACAAATTAAATCGATAAAATACGATCACTTGCACATCGTATTCGGGATCGTGAAGGATAAGGACATTCGCACGCTTCTCGGTCTTTTTCCAAAGGACGCAAGCTATTATTTTTGTCAGTCCAAAATTCCCAGGGCGTTGCCGGCAAGGGATCTCCTGACCATGGCCGGCGAAATGGGTTTGAAGGGAGTGGCGATTGAGGACGTGAACGAGGCCGTCCGGCAGGCGTCCGCAAACGCGTCTCCGGATGATTTTATTTTTGTTGGTGGCAGCACCTTTGTGGTGGCGGAGATTGAGAATCTATGAAACGAAAATTAGAACGATTCAGGATCATTGCCGAACGCGAGAATGTAATTGAGCCGGGAAAAGATATCTATACACAAATCAAAGGCAGGTGGAATGAATTGTACTTTCAGAATACAAATCCTGTTAGCGTAGAGTTGGCGTGCGGCAGGGGCGAATACACGGTCGGTTTGGCAAGACTTTTTCCACATCGCAATTTTATCGGCATCGACATCAAAGGCGATCGGATCTGGAAGGGGAGTACCTGGGCCGCTGAAGAGAAGTTGAGCAATGTTGGCTTTTTGCGAACGCATATCCTGATGGTCGAGAATTTTTTTTCTGCAGAAGAAATTGACGAGATTTGGATGACTTTTCCGGACCCCCGTCCGCGAAAGAAAGATATCAAACGGAGGCTTACCAGTCCGCGCTTTCTCGAAATCTACAAACGATTGCTGAAACACAATGGCTATGCCCGGCTAAAAACCGACAACACCGGCCTCTATGAATACTCGTTGAACGAAATTCAACAGCGGAACGATGTAACCGATGTGCGCTTCACGGCTGACCTGTATGCGTCCGAGCTAAGACCTGAATGCTTTGACATCAAAACCAGGTATGAGGAAATGTTTGCAAGTCAAGGGGAAAAGATCAAATACCTGAGATTCCGGTTTAAGTCCTGACCCGGACTCCCCGAAAACGAACCTCCTCCATTTCTAACGCGACCAGTGGCGCAATGGTATTTCATGAAGTTAACATTTTGGTAACGCCCATGTTGTTGTCCACGGAAAAAAGGTGAGTATCTTTGTTATGCTAGCAAACCTGGGTAATTAGAATTTCCCCCATGGTAAACCGGGATTCCCCAGTGCATCGGATGGGCAAAAAAAGTAAGCGGGATGTTGACCTTGTTATTATTTCCGACGTGCACCTCGGAACCTATGGCTGCCACTCAGAAGAACTTCTGCGTTACCTAAAAACCATCAGGCCAAGGCGCATCATCCTGAACGGGGACATCATTGACATGTGGCAATTCAGCAAGCGCTACTGGCCCCAGGCGCACATGCAAATCATCAAGCATATTACGGGGTTATTGGCCAAAGGGACGAAGGTCGTCTACCTTACGGGCAACCATGATGAGATGCTCCGGAAATTTGCCGGCTTTCGGTTAGGCTCATTTCAGATCGACAACAAAAAGGTCATCAGCCTTCACGGAAAAATTGCCTGGATTTTTCACGGCGATGTTTTTGACGTCACGATGAAATACTCCAAGTGGCTTGCCAAGTTGGGGGCCATCGGATATGACATGCTCATCCTAATCAACTCCTTTGTCAATTTTATTCTTGGACTGTTTGGGAAGGGAAAGATCTCTCTCTCGAAGCGGGTAAAGGAAAGCGTAAAAAAAGCGGTGTCGTTTATCAACAACTTTGAAAGGACAGCTGCAGAAATTGCAATTTCCAACGGTTACGATTACGTGATCTGTGGGCACATCCATCATCCTGAAATGAAAAAGATCGTTACCGAAAAAGGGGAGGTGATGTATCTGAATTCGGGAGACTGGGTTGAAAACCTCACGGCGCTTGAATACAATCTGGGAAGATGGAAGATCTACCGATATGCCGATGACTTGTTTGCTCAATCGATTAAAATTTCAAAACGATATAAGAATAACCTGGACAATGACGAGATATTTAAGGACCTTGTCAATGAATTTATGTCCGTCAAAAAATGAATATTCTTTACGCGATCCAGGGCACCGGCAATGGCCATCTGAGCCGGGCTGTGGATATCATTCCCGAGCTGAAGAAATTTGGCAAGTTGGATCTTTTTGTAAGCGGCGCACAGGCCGAAATAACGCTTCCCTTTCCGGTAAAATACAAATCCAAAGGATTGAGTTTTTACTTTGGAAAAAGCGGTGGCATCAATTTTCTGAAAACATTTCAAAAAAACAGTTCGAGGGATGTGATCAAGGAAATCAACAACTTTCCGGTGGAGAAATATGACCTGGTCGTCAATGACTTTGAACCCATTTCAGCTTGGGCTGCAAGAAAAAAGGAAGTCAAATGCGTTTCGCTGAGCCATCAGGCGGCGCTGCTCTCAAAAAAATCGCCGCGTCCGAAAGTGATTGATCCGTTTGGCGAATGGATCTTAAAGAATTATGCACCCGTTAAGAAATACATTGGTTTTCACTTTGAAGAGTACGACAAGAACATATTTACTCCGGTGATCCGCTCGGCGATTCGCGAAGCAAGAATTAAGGATTTGGGCCACTATACGATATACCTTCCTGCCTATGATGACAAGAAACTTGTCGAACTTTTATTAAAGACCAAGTCCCGGGTCCGTTGGCTCATCTTCTCGAAGCACACGAAAAGTGCGTATCACGTGGGGCAGATCTCGGTGTATCCGGTAAGCGGCCCCGATTTTGTTGAAAGTGTTGTTTCGGGGACCGGCGTTTTGACGGGCGCCGGATTTGAGACACCTGCAGAAGTGCTTCATCTCAACAAGAAGTTGTTGGTCGTGCCTATGAAAAGCCAGTACGAGCAGCATTGCAATGCAGCCGCCCTCAAGAGGCTGGGAGTCCCCGTCCTTAAGAAAGTGAAGAAAAAGGCGCTCAAGAAGATCGATAAGTGGATTGAAGGTGCCAAGCCCCTGGATATTCACTTTCCAGATATTGCTGCGCAGGCTGTGGAAAAATTAATAGAGAAGTTTGGAGGGTAATCATGTTGTTAATCTGAATTTATTCAGTTTCGAATAAATCGATTCAGACGACCTCCAACCCTTCCAAAATCTCGGATAGCGCAGTATAGTCCTTTAACCCTGGACTTGATTCTTCGCCGCCCTGTAAGGAAATCCCTGCGATCGTCAACGTATCAAGCGCGTCCAGGTTGTTTTTTGAAATGCCGTATGCCAACAACACCGGGAACTCTCTTCCGATCTCACCGATTAACGAAGCATCGACGTGACTTTCTTTCAAACCCGTCACCAGCACATAGGCAATCCGGTCTTTTTTAGCTTTTAAGTCGCTCTGAAAGAAACCCCATTCCCTGACCGCCAGAACAACGATCATGGGAATTTCGAAAAAAGGAACATTCTTCACGTGTCGCGCATCGATTTCGACGAGGTTTGCGTTGTACGGACTCAGGAGATCAGCAAGGTTATCCGGGATTTCAGACCCGGTCCATTCAAGGACAAAATCGGGGCCGGCAACCCACCCGGTTATCTCTTTGTATTTTTGCGGATCAATACCATCATGACCAGGCCCCACCGGAAACCCCAGCATGTCAACGCCCATACCGGCGCAGTATCGTGCTTCGCTCAGATTCGTAACCTTACTTACTTTCACTTTGGTTTTCAACATGCCGCGAATATCCAAAAGAAAAAATAACTTTGAAACTTTAACCACCGGAATGAGGCACTGCCCATTGATCCTGTTCGCGTTTGTCATCGGCTGCACGTCAAATGAGCCCTCGCCCGTGCCGGCCGTCACGGACTACTTTCCTCTGAAAAAGGGAGCATTCCTGGTGTACTCGGTAGATTCTGTGGTTGTCAGTCAAAACGTTGAAACGCCCTTTCACTATGATATGAAAACCCAGGTCACTGATTCGTTTGCTACGACCACTGGTGTCTACACCTATGTGATCCAGCGTTCAAAACGAATGAGTTCCTCCTCACCCTGGACAGCGATGGAATCCTGGTCCGCGCGCGTAGACCAATTCCAGGCCGTTGTCAATGAAGGAAACACTCCCTACATAAAAATAAATGGCACGTTAACGGACGGAAGGGCCTGGGACGGGAATGCCCTCAACATCCTCGGGGGAAATGAAAAATGTATTGATCACGAAAGCTTTAATTGTGACATCTATACCCTCGCCGATTTCAAAAAACCTTTTAAGACCACTGCAGGAACGACCTTTGAAAATACATTGACAATTATCCAAAACGATAATAAGGACATTGTTTCCCAGGATAAGCGCCTGGAGATCTATGCGGCAAAAATAGGACTTGTATATAGAGAAATCACTGCGTTGACTTATTGCACGAGCAATCCTTCCTGCGTTGGAACGCAATTTGTTACTACCGGGTTGAAATTCAAGCAAATGATCGGTGATTATGGGGGACTTTAGAAAGGTGC